>CAZZYE010000622.1:0-1663 GCA_964658145.1 uncultured Stigonema sp. | reverse complement strand
CCCCACTCCCCATTCTGCGGGAACGAGAATAAGTGATACCGGAGGATTTATGCAGCCCCTCAGCAAGTTATTAGAGATTGACAACTCAAATTTAGCTTCGGTACTGCGGTTGGGTTTGTACGGATTGCGGACTCAATTACAGCAAGCTCTTAAAACAGCGACAATAGATCCAGGGAGCAGTGCTTGCGAGGAATTGCTGAGAGAATTGGACGTAATTTTGGAACCGACACCTAAACTGGATCTGAGTCAGGAGATCTTGTCTGTGGAGGATAATTCCTCATGGGAGGATGTGTTAGAGCCAGTAACAGGCAGGGAACCAAAACTGAAACATATTAGTGAAGCTTTGCTTGCTGACCGGGAATTGTTAAACTACATCGGTCAGTACCAATTTTACAGTACTAATGATGCCGATTTGTGGAACGAGATGCAATGTCTGCTGCTGCGCGTTCCAGATAAGGTAGCTCTTGCTTGGCGATCGCGTATCTTGACAGAAGTGAGTCAGGTAGGCGCAAGGGAGAACAATCGCTCACTTTCATCAATACCCTTTATCCGCTATGAATCTCTTTATCCTGGGTTGATAGGAAAGGTCAAGGCTACTGGGTTATGCTTGTCAGATAAAATTGATTTTGATTCGCGATTGATGGTGGAAACACGAGGCGGAGAACTTGATTTACTTGCTGGAGTTGTTTCTATTTATCTCAAGTTTATTGAGTTAGACTTGTCTTTGCACCATGCGCTCAAGAGTGTGGATAGATTTGCTGTTAGGTCTTTGAACTTAGAGTCAGAAAAGTCTAAGTACATCACAGCACTGATAGACCGTTTCCGGCGCGTACAAGCAACTACTGACGCCGATCCAGTAACAGCTTTGCGTGCCAGACTAGATTTAGATGAGGCTATCCACTCTTTGGTGTATTTGCCAACGTGCGATCGCTACTCTTGGTGGGGTAAGCTGCAACTTGAAGCACGACGCACCCTCGATCCGGTGCTAGAAAAGGCGCGTCAAGCTGGTTATCAAGTGCAAATCCGCCCGTTATGGGGAACCTATGCCGATGTCTTTAGTTGGTCAAAAGATGATCTGCAACTGGAGATTGGTGGGGTACGATCTGAAGTGTCTGCGTGTCTCCGAGTTTATGCCAAGATTAATGATGAGGTGCTTCCAGGACGTGTACTTTTCCGTTCGGCGTGATTAATAAAATAAGTGTTACGCAATTGCGGAATTATCTCTAAGTTGTCCAAGTATC
Source organism: uncultured Stigonema sp. (assembly GCA_964658145.1). GTDB lineage: Bacteria > Cyanobacteriota > Cyanobacteriia > Cyanobacteriales > Nostocaceae > Stigonema. The sequence goes on along the minus strand of CAZZYE010000622.1, from coordinate 422 downwards.
GAGCCTCACTATCTGCAATTATTAGGACTTACGCACTATACAAATTGAGCATCATGTGTACAACGGAATTCGGTCGCCTCATCTCGTAGAATTAACCACGTGGTAAGGGCGCGGAAACCGCGCCCCTACGGTTTTATGGTTTACCTAAATGAATATAGGACTTATATCATGTCCGGTTAATCACTTATCATTTAGGTGTGACCTCGAGAACGCCTAAGACTTGCGTCAAAGTCTCCCCTCCCCTATTAGAGGAGGGGTTGGGGGAGAGGTTCTTTATTATAAGTAATTAAGCGGACATGATATTACGCATTGACAGAAATAGTTAAGTATGAGTCCGGATGAGTCCGGCAAGAGGTAGACCACAATTTGACCCTTCGGGTTCGCCAGTCCCCTACGGCGGGAAACCCGCCTTCAGGGCTGGA
>CAZZYE010000621.1:0-5179 GCA_964658145.1 uncultured Stigonema sp. | reverse complement strand
TATTCATCATTTCTTATGCTGCCAGAACAACAACAGCGTATTTTGGGTTACTTCACTGAGGAAGCAAAAGACCACCTGAATACAATTGAGCAGGGGTTGCTGAATCTCCAGAGTACCTTGAACGACCCGGAAATAATTAACGAAGTCTTCCGGGCGGCTCACTCCATTAAAGGAGGAGCGGCAATGCTTGGTCTAAGTAGTATCCAGCATACATCTCACCGTTTGGAAGACTGTTTCAAAGTCTTGAAAGAACACCCGGTGCAGGTTGACCAAAAGTTAGAGTCTTTGTTTCTTGGTGTCTCTGACACATTGAAAGCACTGTTAGAGCATTTACAAGAACCGTATGGTCTCTCGGAACAAACAGCTAACGACCTCATGTCAGAAGCAGAACCGGTTTTTAAGTGGCTGCACGAACATTTGGAGGTCCTCGTAAAACAAGGAAGTGGTAGGGTAGCAAATAGCACAACTACACAAGAACCTAAGAGAGCATCGTCACAAATAGCACCATCAGAAAGTGATAGAGGGCAACAGATTCAAACCCAAGTCATACAAATACTCAGGGATATGTTGCAACAGTTTAAGCAAACAGCAACACCTGAAACTCGACAAAATCTTCAAGAGTGTTGTCACCAATTAGTCAGACTCGGTAAGGAATTAAATTTGTCCCATTGGTGTAATTTGTGTCGATCAGCCGCAAGTGCGATCGCCAATCCTGAAAACAGCTATCTAACCTTAGCTAAAATTGTCATTACAGAAATAAAACAAGGTCTAGAATTAGTCTTAGTCGGTAGGGAAGCGGAAATCGTAATTAGTCAGCAACTAGAATCACTCATCCCCATTCCACAACTTGAATTATTAGAAATTGATTTGGTGGATGAACTAATCAACACTGTAGCAGAACCGTTAAACACACTAGAGCCAATCGTAATCAAGAGCATAGACACTGAGAGTGACTATGAACTCTCACTAACAACTGATAATTTTACCGAGTTAGCTGTTCCCTTAGAATTTTTAGAGATTCAGCCGAAAGACAGCATTACAACCTTATCAGATCTATCTGAACAACTTAATTATGGCGGTGAAAACGACGCACTTGTTCCTCTTGACAGTACTGACCCCAATTCTCCAGAAGTAGGAATAGCTGAGTTAAATACTCTTGCCGATTTGTTTGAAGGCGAGACTCCCGACTTAGATGGAACCTGGGAACAAGTGGAAAATGTAGACATTTCTGCTGCCAAAAAATCGGAAGTTGAGAGGAGTAATAGCGCACGTTATGATACTAATGGCGAATTTCAATTTTTATTTGAAGAAGAGATTAGTAGTCATCCGACGAGTCAAACAACTCCAAAAGAAGAAGAATTTACACTGGTGCAGTTGTTTGGTGACGAGTTTTTAGAATCAGAGAATTTAGAACCAGAAAATACAGCAACTGTTGGGTTAGTCATTGACTTCAATTATGAAAACAATTTAACAGTAACACCAAATAAAAAAAACAATTTTGAGCATATAATAGAAACAATTAAAAACCCAGATGAAGTCAATCAACACTCCTTTGGAACTACCCCGAATAGGGAAATTCATAACAACTATGAAAGCATTTTTGATGAATTATTAAGAGAAAGTTCTTCATCAAATGTGGGAGCAGAAAATACCCCTATTGTCCACATAAAATCAAAGATTATCCCACACTCAGACGAAATATTGTCTTTAGATCATCTGTTTACTGATACTGAAGAAAATTACAGACCAGCCTTGCTTTATGGGGAGTCAACATCTGATGATCTGCTGTCTATAACACCAGCAGAGTTTTCTGAACAAGAAGACGATTTAAGCAACTTCTGGAAGCAGGGAACCCAAGAGAAAGAACAAGGCGAATTTGATTCAGTGGAGGAGGATGCGGCAAAAGCGTTAGAGGAAATTTTGCATCAAAGCACAGCTTTTGATGATATTTTTGGCGACAATAAACAGTTTATATCCTCAACTACAGCAAATTCAAACTTGGAACTGGATATGAATTTCCAGTCGGAAGAACAACTGGATATGGTACACTTATCCGAGGCTGCAAATAATTTATTTGAGGAGATGGGATCAACTAATTCAACAATTTCCTCAAATGTTGACAACGGCGAATCTCACCCAGGTAGCCTCAAGCTAAGCTCCTCGTCCACGGCGTTGCCTCCAGAAGCTTTGGAATTGATGCCAGAATTTACAACGCCCACAGAGAATTCAGTTGCGACACCACAACCATCTACTGAAATAGAAATTGATTGGTTCCATAGTCTATCGCAGGAGTTCGATGAGTCTTTTCCAGTCCTGCTAGAGGATCTAACCACAATCAGCTCAAATGATCTTGATCTTGACACAGACAATCCTTTTACAGTGCAACAGCAGAGTTTAGGTGATGATTTATTCGCCACAGAAACTCCATTAGATACAATTTTTACAGATGAGCCTCTATTACAGATGCGCCAAGAGGTGGTCGATATAGAGACGATCGCTAACTTGCAAGCTGTTTTTGATTTCACAGAGATGACAGTCTCGGAAAATGTATTGCAAGCAGATGCAATTGATTTTGGTGACTTGCTGAATATCGTAGAAAGCGACCAGAAAGCAGATGATAATTTCATAACTGCGGCTTTAGAACGCTCTGATCTGAAATCGTTTAATGAATTAGAGGACTCTATAGAGAATTTACTGGATCTGGTAGACGAGTCCGTAGCTAATTCACCAGATTTGTTAGCGGAAGCATCAACAAGTAAAGTCGCAATTGCTGCGCCAGAAAATTCTGAGTTGGCAATCAGTTCAACTGTAGAAGTAGACGCAGTCATAGAAAATGAAGATGCTGTCTTGTCGTATGTAAGAACACAAGCAGCCCAAACAGAACAGGGAGAAACGGCTGATGACTTGTTGATCCAAGAATTTACTGAGTTAGATAATTTACTAAAAAAAGTAGCGGTAAGTAAAGTTACTGATTTTACACCAGAACAAGAAATCGCTGCCTTAGAAGAATTCCTGAATTTAGCACCAAATCAGGTTAAACCAGAGGTCGGCAAAGGAGACATCGACGATCAATTTAAAGAATTGGTTGAGATGGTGAAGGGAGATTTACCTTCACGTCCCGCTGTCACTCGCGCTCCCAGATTTGAACAACTAATGAAGGTTCCGGTTAAGCATTTGGACGACTTGAGCAATCTGGTTGGGGAGTTGGTGGTAAATCGTAACACATTGGAACAGGATCAAGAGCGCCTGCGACAATCTCTAGATAATTTGCTCATTCAGGTGCAGCAGTTATCGGACGTGGGAACGAGGATGCAGGAATTGTACGAGCGATCGCTACTGGAAGCGTCTCTACTAGCCAGCCGCAAAAACAATGGACATGGTTCTCACCCTGATACAGACAGGGGTTTTTCTGAGCTAGAAATGGATCGGTTTACTCCCTTCCATACCTTGTCCCAGGAAATGATTGAACTGATTGTACGGGTGCGCGAGTCAGCTAGTGACATAGACTTTGTTACCGAAGAAACTGAGCAAGTAGCACGGCAGTTCCGGCAGGTCACTACCCAGCTTCAAGAGGGAATCACGCGAAGTCGAATGGAGCCTTTTGCCGAAGTTACCACTCCCCTAGAGCGAGGAGTACGCGAGAGTGCCATCAAGTGTGGTAAACAAGCGCAGCTAGCGATCGAAGGTCGGGATACCTTGATTGACAAGATGATTCTAGAGCATCTGAAAAGCCCACTGACGCATTTGCTAAATAATGCGATCGCTCATGGTATTGAAACACGAGAAGTTCGACAAGCCAGTCTGAAGTCACCGATGGGAGTTATCACCGTCCGCGCCTTCCATCAAGGCAACCAAACTGTCATCTCCGTTACAGATGATGGCGCAGGTATTGACCTTGAAGGGGTAAAGGCAAAGGCAATTAAAGTGGGGATCAAGACGGCAGAAGAAGTCAAAACCATGTCTCGCACTGATGTTTACGACCTGCTATTCCAGCCGGGTTTTAGTACCAAAGACAAAGAAGATGAATTAGCTGGTCGCGGTGTTGGTTTGGACGTAGTACTGACTAGGATCAGCGAAATTCGGGGGACAATTACCATTGATTCCACCGTAGGTAAGGGAACCACATTTACCATTCGTTTGCCCCTGACCCTGAGTATTTGCAAAGCACTCTGCTGCGTCTCAGATAAAGCCCGTATTGCCTTCCCAATGGATGGGGTCGAAGATACTCTAGACTTACCTGTAAAAAATATACATACAGATTCCCACGGGCAAAAATTTATTCCTTGGCGTGATACAGTGTTGCCATTCCGACCACTGAAGGAACTTTTAACTTTAAATCGTCAACTTAGTCGAGGTAGCGTCTATGGTGGCATCCGCGACGACGATATGATTTCCGTTGTTGTCGTGCGATCGGCAAATACCCTAATTGCCCTACAAATTGACCAGGTACTTAGCGAACAAGAAATTGTGATTAAGCAATTTGAAGGACCATGTCCCAAACCCATTGGTGTAGCAGGTGCCACAATCTTGGGTGATGGTCGCATTATGCCTATTGCTGACGTGCTGGAAATAATTGATGTCTTCCAAGGACGAACCTCTAAACAACGTAGTTTCAGCCTTGGGGAAAACAGATCCACTCCCTTTGTGCCAGACATCCCGGCTGTGAAAATTGACCCGACAGTGCTGATTGTTGATGACTCAATTACAGTCAGGGAATTGCTCTCTATCACCTTTAATAAGGCAGGTTATCGCGTCGAACAAGCACGTGATGGTCAGGAAGCTTGGGAGAAACTCCGTTCTGGTCTACCTTGCGATATCGTGTTTTGCGATATTGAAATGCCTCGCTGCGATGGTCTAGAGTTGCTCTCTCGCATTCAGAAAGATCCCAGTCTCAACCAACTGCCGATCGCCATGCTCACCTCACGCGGTGCAGACAAGCACAAACAAATGGCAATTCAACTAGGTGCTAGCGGCTACTTCACTAAACCCTATCTTGAAGAAGCTCTACTCGAAGCAGCAGGAAGGATGCTGAAAGGAGAGAAACTGGTTATTCCAGCCCCTGATAAGGATTAATACGGTGCTAATTTTGGGGTGTACTTCCTCCACATGAAAACCGCTATAATTAACCGCAGAGGCGCAGAGGAGCCAGCGCTGCAGGAGGGTTTCCCTCCGTAGGCGA
>CAZZYE010000620.1:0-5189 GCA_964658145.1 uncultured Stigonema sp. | reverse complement strand
GCAATTAGCAATTAGCCATCTTAGTTATTACAATTCTATGTATTTGATCCAGAATCAAAAGCAACTGCCCACTTTTAAACTCAAATTACCATTTGCAGGGGAAAATAAGGGCAGTTATCATCAGCAATCATTACCAGGATGCCCGAAAATGCCACTATCTTTGCAATTGCGGGGATATCAGCGACAAGCAGTTAACAACTGGTTTGCTAACAACGGCAGAGGTACGCTGAAAATGGCAACTGGTAGTGGGAAGACAATCACTGCGTTGGCGATCGCCTGCCAATTATACAAGCAAATTAACTTACAAGTGTTGCTAGTGGTGTGTCCCTACCGCCATCTCGTTACCCAATGGACACGAGAATGTGAAAAATTTAATTTGCAACCGATATTAGCCTTCGAGAACTTACGCAACTGGCAAAGTCAACTTTCTACCCAACTTTATAACCTGCGTTCTGGTTCTCAACCGTTTCTGACAATTATCACCACTAATTCTACCTTAATTGGAGATGGGTTCCAATCTCAACTCAAATATTTCCCCGAAAAGACTTTAATCATTGGAGACGAAGCACATAACTTAGGCGCACCCAAGCTAGAAGAAAGTCTACCGCGCCGCATTGGGTTGCGACTGGCTTTGTCTGCAACACCAGAAAGGTATTTTGATGAAAGTGGCACCCAATCTTTGTTTGATTATTTTGGTCCAGTTCTCCAACCAGAATTCACCTTGAGAGATGCCATTACTCAAGGTGCTTTGGTGCATTATCTTTACTATCCTATACTAGTGGAATTAACAGAAACAGAAAGCCGTGCCTACGCCAAATTAACAGAAAAAATTGGACGGGCGCTGCTGTATCGGGATCGGGAAAATGTCTCTACAGAAGATCAAGAAGATTTGAAACCTTTGTTGATGCAGCGAGCAAGGTTAGTCGGCGCAGCGGAAAATAAGTTAAATGCTTTGCGTGAGTTAATGACAACTCGCCGAGAAACGACTCACACACTTTTCTATTGCAGTGATGGTTCACAAGAAGAGGAACGTTCTAGCTTGCGCCAACTTAAAGCCGTCACCAAAATCTTAGGAGGAGAACTGGGTTATAGAGTCAGCACCTACACCGCCCAAACAACCTTAGAAGAACGGGAAATTTTGCGTCGTCAACTGGAAAGCGGCGAATTGCAAGGTTTGGTGGCAATTCGCTGTTTAGATGAAGGAGTAGATATTCCGGCAATTCAGACTGCTGTGATTTTGGCAAGTTCTGGTAATCCCCGTCAGTTTATCCAACGACGCGGACGAGTTTTACGTTCTGCACCCGGTAAGGAACGCGCCACAATATTTGACATGATTGTCTTACCACCAGATTTAGATAGGAAAACTCTAGAAGTAGAACGTAATTTGCTGCGAAAGGAATTACTTAGATTCGTCGAGTTTGCCGATTTGGCTGACAATGCAGGTGAAGCTAGGATGAAGCTATTGTATTTACAAAAGCGATATGGGTTAATGGATATTTAAGCAAATCGCAAAGTCGGCAGCGGATGCTGTAGCGGATGTAGCGGATAATTTATCTATGTGTCTCACAGTTATAGCGGTTCCCGTATTGGTGAGGTACATATCTTGTGGGGGAGCCAGCGCTGCAGGAGGGTTTCCCGACAGAGGCGACTGGCGTTGGGCTTCCAGCCCGCCCTTTTCATGGACGGGCTGGAGAGCTTATCCCACAAGAGAAAGTTTATACCTCATTGAATCGCAAACCGCTAAAAATCATCCGTTACATCCGTTACAAAATCCGTTGCCTAAAATAATTTTAAGATTTGTAAAGGTGCATTTACGGTTGATTGCGAGATTACAGAAGAGTAAGATAGATAAAAAATTAATTTAAAAAGCCAGATGACCAAGGAAACCAATATAGATGATGTTCAAGAACCGATTACCAGTGCTCCAGCAGAAGTGCGGCAAATAATTGAGCAGGTATGGCAACTAGAAAAAAGCCGATTAGATAAGAAAATTAACAGCCATATTAATGATGATATCTTGGCAATTGTGAAGGAAGCTGTGCGATGAAGCTGACTTCAATTAAGCTTTGCAACTTTCGCTCTTTTTATGGTAGAACACCAGAAATCATCCTTGCCGGAGGAGATGTTCGCAATACCACAATTATTCATGGCAATAATGGAGCGGGAAAAACTAGTTTGCTGAATGCGTTTACTTGGGTGCTGTATGAGAAATTTAGTGCAGCTTTTGCCTCTACTGAGCAGTTAGTAAATAAGCGTGCTATAGCCGAAGCAAAACTAGGGCAAGCTGTTGAATGTTGGGTAGAAGTTGCTTGGGAACATCAAGGAAAACGCTACCGCGTGAAACGCCAGTGTCGGGTTTATAAAAATGAAACTAACTTTGACGTTGGCAAGACAGAATTGTTTATGCAAGTAGCTGGGGATGATGGCAAATGGTATTTTCCGCCACAGCAACCAGAGGAAGTGATTGGGCAAATTTTACCTGCTAGTTTACATCAATATTTCTTCTTTGACGGCGAGCGTATTGAAGAGATAGTCCGTTCTGACAAAAAAGCTGAAATTGCTGAATCTACAAAGATTTTCTTAGGTGTAGAAGTCATCAACCGCTCCATTAGACACTTAGGAGAAGCGAAAAAAAGTCTAGAAAATGAGTTAAAAGCAATTGGTGATTCGGAAATAAAACAGCTTTTGCGACAGCAGGAAAAGATAGAACGGGAAATTGAACGCATCACCAAGCGACAAACAGAAATCAAACAAGAGTTGGAATATCAACAGACTTTTAAAAAAGAAACGAGTAACCATTTACGAGAACTGAGTGCTGCTAAAGAATTGGCAGAAAGAAGGCAAGAGTTGGAAAAACAAAAAGCATCCAACCAAGAAAATCTCAGACAAACCAGAGAAGCGATCAAAAAAGCAATTTCGACACGGGGTTACACTGTTTTACTGTCGGAAACTACGGTACAATTCCGAGTAATTACCGAAGATTTGAAGCAGCGAGGCCAATTGACTGCGGGGATTTCACGGGAATTTGTGAATAACTTGCTCAACGAAAAGCGCTGTATTTGTGGCGCAGACTTACGCACGGGAAGTCACTTCCACGAGAATGTGAAAATCTGGTTAGATAAAGCAGGTTCTTCAGCGGTGGAAGAAACAGCTATCCGCATGAGCGCACAAGTGGATGAAATTGATAAGCAAGCCGTGGCATTTTGGGAAGAAATTGACAGAGAGCAAGCGAGGATTAATCAGTTAAGACAAGCTCTTTCAGAAGTTGAAAGTGAGTTAGATAATATTCAAGAACGGTTGCGAAAAGATGCAAATGAAGAAATTAGCAATTTACAAAAGCGGTTGGATGAGATAGAAGGAAAAATTCAAGAGTTAATGCTAGAGCAAGGTGCAAATCTGCAACAAATTTCTCATTTCAAAACTGAGTTGGAAGGTTTGAGTAAACAAATTGCCAAGCAAAAACTCAATGAGGAAAGACAAGTACTTACCCAACGACGCATTGCTGCAACTCAAGATGCGATTGAACGTTTAACGGAAGTGAAAGTCCGCCAAGAACAACAGTTTCGCTTCCAATTGGAGAAGCGGGTACAAGAGATATTCAGTGAAATTTCGTTTGCGCCATACACTCCTAAAATTAGTGATAAGTATGAACTGACGCTGGTAGAGAATACAGCAGGTGTAGAAGCACCAGTTGCAGCTTCGACTGGTGAAAATCAAATCCTGAGTTTATCTTTTATTGGCAGCATTATTGACAGGGTGCGGGAATGGAGTGAAAAAAGAAAAATGCTGATGGGACCGGATAGCAGCACTTTTCCGATTATCATGGATTCGCCTTTTGGCAGTTTAGATCAACAATATCGCCGACGAATTGCCAAGACAATTCCCAAATTAGCGAATCAATTGGTGGTTTTGGTAACTAAGACTCAGTGGCGCGGTGAAGTAGAAGCAGAAATGGCACAGAGAATTGGTAGGGAATATGTGCTGACGTACTATTCTTCTAAGCCGGATTGCGAACAGGATTATATTGAGTTGGGTGGGGAACGCTATCCTTTGGTTAGGCAAAGTCCGAATGAGTTTGAGTATACGGAGATTGTTGAGGTGAATAGGGAGGGGTAGGGTTTTTTAAAGCTAGTTAATTATTTAAAGATCATTAAGTCAACAGGTAAAATGCGATGGACTTTTACACAGTAGTATTAAGACAAAGTACAGGCTACTGGGTTGCTTTGTGCCTAGAGAATGGACTGGTAGGACAGGGAAATACTCAAGAAAATGCAATTAGCAAGCTCAAGGATGCAATTGAGTCTTTTCAAGCTGTTTATCAGACGGCAAATAACATTTATAGCGCTTCTATTTCTATAGAAGAACTGCATGAATTTTTGATGTTAGAGGATCAGGAACACAATTCTGAAACCTATGAATTAAGAAAGGTTTATGCCTAAAAATATCCCTTCTCTTAAACCAAAAGAGCTAATCAAGCTTTTGGAAAAAGGTGGATGCTTATTTTATCGGGAGGGAAAAGGCGACCATCAATTATATACCCGTGAGGTTGAAGATCAACGGAGAGTTGTTCCTATAGATATCGGCGCAGGGGAAATGTCACCCGCTTATGTTTTGCGTATTTTTAGGCAATTTGCCTTTACTGATGAGGAAATTGAAAGTCTTTTACGTAGATAAATTTAAGTAATTTTACTGGAATGACGCAGAGGATACAGAGGGATGTCGCTAAGATGTAACTATATAGCAACGTCTCTACCTCATGGGTAATTAACCGGACATGATATCACTGGCTCCCCTTAAAAAGGGGGGCTATGTCTCTTAAAACCCCCTTTTTAAAGGGGTCGCCGCAGGCGGAGGGAAGTTGCTTGGAGGGAAACCCTTTGAGCAAACTTCGGAAAGGATCACAAGACTTGGGGGGAAAAATCTTAGCCCTTGCAGTATTGAGAGTTGTTCCTATTATTTTGAATTGACACTCCCTGGACTAGAAGTCGAAGGATTCTACAAAGATTTCGCTCTGTATATCCTAAATTGGGTTCCCAGGCACACCCCCGCCACATGGGCAGAGTGTTATTTCCTAAAAATCTCGAAGGGTTCGACAATTGGGCGTCTACTGCTCTTCTATGACTCTGGCGAGAGAATAATCCAATTAAACCCTAACGACTGGAAGTCGCGCGCCAGTCGCCTACGGAGGG
>CAZZYE010000619.1:3897-5191 GCA_964658145.1 uncultured Stigonema sp. | reverse complement strand
TTATCGACTAAAAAGCTATTAATTCAAGATGGAGGAACTTTGGAATCTGTAACCTTTGGTAATGGAAAAGGAGGTAATTTAACTGTAAATGCTTCTGAAGTTTTGAAAATATCTGGAGGTCATACTGATTCCGTATTACTAGCTTATGGAACAGAGCCTATTCCTTTTTTTTCAGCTAGTAGTATAGTTTCTCTATCTGTTTCTGCTGGCAATTCTGGTGACATAAATCTTAAAACAAGACAGTTAATTATTGAAAATGGAAGCGTAGTCGCCGCATCTGGATTTAAAACGGGTAATTCTGGTGAGATTACTATTGATGCTTCTGAATCTGTCGATGTTAGCGGCTTAGGTTCAGTTAATCCTTCTTTGAACCCTAGCGCAATTAGCTCTTCTGTAAGGACTGGTGACCCTTTTATAAGCTATTTATATAACCTCAAACAACCACCGGATGCTCTATCTGGAAACCTTTCTATCAACACAAGAAGCTTAAGTTTGAAAAATGGTGCTCAAGTTGCAGTCTTAAACGATAGTACAAAAAATGCTGGAACACTTAGAGTTAATGCAGATTCTATTCGCTTAGATAATCAAACAGGGATTTCCGCTTCGACTAAAAGTGGTGAAGGAGGTGACATCTCCTTGCACTCCAAAGACTTTCAATTGCGTCGAGGCAGTGCCATTACTGCCAACGCCGGAGGTAGTGGAAATGGCGGCAACATCACCATTGATACAGGTACACTAGCTGCCCTAGAAAATAGCAATATCACAGCCAATGCCTTTGAGGGACGTGGCGGTAATATTCAAATAAAAACTAAAGGACTGTTTCTTTCTCGCGATCGCCAAATTACAGCAAGTTCCCAAAAGGGAGTCAATGGCACTGTGCAAATCAATGGTCCAGAAGTTGATTTCACTAGAGCCGCCGTCTACTTTCCATCGGCACTCAATACTCCCAATATTGCTTTAATCTGCGCCGGACGCTCAGGAGGAGCAGCAACTGGTGAATTGGTAAATGCTGGTCGTGGGGGTATCCCTCGCAGTCCGGAAGACCCCCTCAATAGTAGCGCTGGCTGGTACGATAACTCTATTCCTGCTCAAGAAACTGAAGTTTCAGAGGCAATCGCACAATCGACTAAGATTAAACCTGTGCAGAAGTTTGTAGAGGCACAAGGTTGGAAAAGCAATGGTGACGGTACAGTAAATTTTACAGTTGAACCAGATGAAGTTGTGCCTTATGGTTCTTTGTCAGAGCCTCCTTGTCATGCCAGAGCGCTCTCAACAAAGAATTAATCAGCAATAA
>CAZZYE010000619.1:1463-3797 GCA_964658145.1 uncultured Stigonema sp. | reverse complement strand
TTTGTATTCAAAGGCAACACAGTATTCAGTAACAAACAGCTAGAGGCAGTAGTTGCTCCTTACACAGTTCGAGAAATCACTTTTGCTGAGTTACTATCTGCCCGTGCTGCAATCACTAAGCTGTACGTTGACCGAGGCTACATCAGTTCTGGAGCGTTCTTTCCAGTTACGGAAAACCAAGCAGTTCAAGCTTCGGGAGCAGTAGTCACTATTCAAATAGTCGAAGGAAAGCTGGAGGGAATTAATGTGTCAGGCAGCTCGCGATTGCGTTTGTATATTCGTTCTCGCTTAACTTCAGCTACTTCCCCCGTCCTCAATAGCGATCGCCTGATTGAAGCTTTGCAACTGCTGCAAATAGATCCTCTAATCGAGACAATAACAGCCGAGTTAAGCGAAGGTTCTGAACTCGGCAAAACTCTTTTGAACGTCCGAGTCAAAGCGCGTCAGCCATTCAAGGTTGAGGCTGTCTTGGACAACTCTCGCTCAAGAGCGGTTGGAAGCTTTGAACGGAGAATCCAGGTGACACACGCCAACCTGCTCGGCTTAGGCGATAAGCTAAGTGTGGGATATAGAAACACAGATGGTAGCAACGCTGTGGAGGCTAGCTACTCTGTTCCGATAAACTCCCAAAATGGGACTGTACAATTCTCGTATACTAATGTTTCGAGCAACGTTATTCAACGTCCTTTTAATAAATTGGACATTCTTTCTGATGCCCGTATTTATGAAGTCACTCTCAGGCAACCGCTGCTACGGAGAGCTAGTACTAAATCAACCCAAGAATTTGCTTTGGGGTTGACTGGTTCCCGGCTCGAAAGTGAATCATCGTTGCTAAACACTCCCTTCCCATTATCGAATGGAGCGGATTCTAGAGGACGCACACGGATTTCAGCCTTTCAATTTTTCCAAGAATGGACAGAGCGCAGTGGTAAAGAAGTATTATTTGCGCGATCGCAGTTTAGCTTGGGCATTGGAGCAATTGAAGCCACAATTAACAGTTCTGGTCCCGATAGTCGTTTTTTTGCTTGGCAGGGTCAAGCCGTGTGGCTACACCATTTAATAGGAAAGACAACCCTGTTAATGAGGACAGATTTACATATTGCAGATAGACCACTTGTTGCACTTGAACAATTTGGCTTGGGAGGTGCAACAACTGTACGCGGATATCCACAAGATACTTTTTTAACTGACAACGGTTTTTTGTTCTCGGCAGAAGTACATATTCCGGTAAGGATTGGAGAAAGCTTTAAATTGCAGTTAATACCCTTTATTGATGTGGGAACAGCTTGGAACAATAATGCCAAAAAACTAACCGATACTTCGCAATCCGGTACTCTGGCATCTTTAGGACTGGGGATACAGTACCAGTTGGGCGATCGCGTATATGCCCAACTCGACTGGGGGATACCGTTAATTCCAATTGAAAATAACTCGACCGATCGCACATGGCAAGAAAACGGCATTTACTTCAATCTGCGTTACCAACCATTTTGAAAAACTTTTTACTGGGGCTGTGCTGTACGCTATTGATCTTGTTAAGTCAGGGATTCTTAGGGTCGGTACTAGCAGCAAGCAAGCAGCATCAAGCTCAGCAATTAACACAGCTTGGTCACGCTCAATTACATCAAGGTCAACCCGCCGCCGCACTCCAGACTTGGGAAGCAGCTTACCAAATTTACCGCCAATTACACAACGCCTTTGGCGTGACCGGGAGCTTAATCAACCAGAGTTTGGCACTTCAAGCTAATGGCTTGTATCCTCGTGCTTGTCAAACCCTACTACTCGCCTTAGAGCTAGAAAATTGGATTTGTACTAGTCCGATACAGCAAGTTGCTTCGGATAACCAAGAGCAGCAGTTGATTCAAGCTCTGCAAAAACAACCCCTGTTAGGAGTCCGAATTATCGGATTACGCAATCTAGGTGACGTGCTTCGGCTGCTTGGCAAACCAGATACATCTGATATTGTGCTGCAAAAAGCTGTAGTCATGGCTAAAAATCTGACTTTAGAAACAAATCTCAACAATCAACTGTTATTGAGTTTAGCCAATACAAAACGCACTCTTTATAATCAAGCTAAGAATAAATATCAGCTGACGGACGAAGCTGTAGCCAAACAAAAAGCAATTCAAGCAGCCCAATCCCAATTTAGGATTGCTCTGGAGCTTTATCAGAAAGTGGCTACCTCTAAACAAAATAGTACCGCACTCCAAGCACAACTGAACCAATTAAGTTTGTTGTTAGAGCCAAATATTGTAGGTGCAAATACTCCAGCAATAAAGGGATTACAAAGTACAAGTAAGCAGCTTCTTCAAACAAGAGTAAAACAATTATTAG
>CAZZYE010000619.1:0-1363 GCA_964658145.1 uncultured Stigonema sp. | reverse complement strand
TACTCAACTCAAAACAGTATCTAAAAAAAGCTCTCTCGTTAGCTCAGTCAGTGCAAGGGTGGGACATTGCGTATCAATGGCAACAGCAGTTGGGGCGAGTATATCAATATATCGGTAATTCTGATGAAGCGATAGAGGCATACGCAGGTGCTATTAGTAGTCTGAACCAAGTTCAGGGTAGTATCCTGTCAGCCAATCCCGATATGCAGTTTTCCTTTAAAGATAAAATTGAACCTGTATATCAAGAATATATAGAGTTACTTTTAGCTCAAGATCAACCAAAATTAAACCAAGTTGTCCAGACATATGAGCAGTTGAAATTAGCTGAGCTAGAAAATTTTTTACAATGCGGTAAACTCCCGATAATTTCTTTAAGCAATATTCACTCTTCAACGGCTGTACCACCTACCATTTATCTCATTAACTTATTCAAACGAGTAGAAGTCATTGTCAGAACCAAGCCTGGGTTATTTTATCGTCACACACTAACGAGAGAGTTAGTTAGTAACACTGTTGAAAATTTGCTCACAATTTTACCAAATGATCGATTTGTTGATATCAAAGAAGCGAACTTTTTGATTTATTCTCAAACTCTCTACAAAGAAATATTTGCCCCAATTAAAAAGTATCTACCAGAGTCAGGAACTTTAGTATTTGTTCTAGACAGCTATTTCCAAAATTTACCCCTTGCTATACTCCATGATGGAAAAAATTATCTGCTCAAATCCTACAATATCTCCATAGCTTTAAGTTCCTCACTTTGGCAACCTCAAGCTTTAAAACCAGAGCAGTTAAGGGTGTTAATCGCCGGAATTTCTGAAATAAGTCCGAGTTTTAAAGATCCGTTAGCTCCCAAGAATTTGAGTCCGTTGCCAGAAGTGGCAACGGAAGTAGCAAATATCAAATCTAACGCTGTTTCAACAATAGAACTACTTAATGCCGAATTTACCAGCGATCGCTTTCGACAAAGGATTGAAGATCATCTTCCGGTAACTCATATAACAACTCACGGTCAGTTTAGCTCCGATCCTGAGCAAACATTCATCCTTGCTTGGGATAGGGTAATTAATATCAGGGAATTGAATTTTTTACTGAGAAAGCAAGACGCACACTCTGCAATTGAACTACTTGTTCTTAGTGCTTGCCAGACAGCAAAGGGAGATAGACGCTCAGCGTTGGGGATTGCTGGGATAGCAACCCAGGCTGGGGCGCGAAGCACACTCGCAACTTTATGGTTAGTAGATGCCGAATCTACTGCTCAATTGATGGGCGAATTCTACTCATGTTTGAAAAAGGGTGTTTCTAAGGCAGAGGCACTACGAAGGGCGCAACTAACTTTATTATCAAATCCTAAATACTCCCA
>CAZZYE010000618.1:0-5192 GCA_964658145.1 uncultured Stigonema sp. | reverse complement strand
ACGACCGAATTCCGTTATACACATGATGCTCAATTTGTATAGTGCGTAAGTCCTACCCCCTTCCCTACAAGGGAAGGGGCTGGGGGTTAGGTTTGTATTTGATGCAATTGAGAAACGCTATAGGCTGTTGACTTCGTGCATTTTTCGGGAATTTTTGGGAAAATTATTCGTGTTATTTTTTGTTTTGTCTAAAGTGCCTGAAGTAGGCACTTTAGCCCAAAAACAGGCGACACATTTTTTGCATGAAGTCTTATGGGCTAAAGGGTACAGAGTCAACACCCTAGAACAAGCCCCCCTTTTTAAGGGGAGCCAGCGCTGCAGGAGGGCTTCCCTCCGTAGGCGACTGGCGTGGGTTGGGGGGATCAACGCCTTAACTGAACGGTATTAATATAGAACGAGCATCCTGCCCGTCCCACAAGAAAATCAAAAAAGTAATACAGTAAAATACAAATTGCAATACACAACGTGACAAACTGTCCTGGCGCAACAATCCTCCTGCTATCGCCCTGGAATTTCCTGTAGTTGGGGACTGGATTGACCTCTGCCAAGTGGTTCTAACTCTGATGGCACTGGCTCAAATTTACAGTAACAGACTACAATCTCTTGTTTTGAAGAGTCTTCACTAGCAGCAGGGTATCGTTCAACCCTAGTTATCACCCAATCTCCATCTCTTGCATGAGTAGAGCTTTGTGGGAATTGTGGATCAACAAATTCTTCAATGCGGAGAAACTGCCGGAATCGCTCCCCGATTTGTGGGATTTCGTCGCTTTGAGTGTAATCCCACTGCTCATTAAGGATGCCTGTTAGTCCCCCCGTTGTCAGCTTACGATTTTCCCATCCTGGTTGATTGGGTTCGGCGTGAAAAATAATCCATCGTTCAGTCATCATCTTTTTCCCTTAGTGCAAAACTCGTCTGTTCACCCTCAAAAATGCAGTCTACCTTGAGCATTGAATCGCCATTAGGCTCAACCCGAATTAACGTCCATCGGTTCAGTTGAGCCATTTTTTTACATTGCTCAGAGTCAGTAGCTGAGTGTCGGTTCTCTTTTTTGCTCACTTTTTGGTTACAGAGTTACAGTTTGATCTGGTGTCTCACGTACAGGTAAACATCACTTTCTCTATTTTTGGCATAGTCAGCTAAATTCTGCTGGCATTTGCAGCTTCCAAGTTTAAGGCTGTTAAATCCCTACTTAGCTTGGGAATACTCTATGTAGTGGGTATTTAAACAAGCAGCCAGATGAATGCAACTACAACTAGAACTGAAAGAATTGCCAGCATTATAGAGAAACGCCGCCCCTTAGCCCAGAAAATTGAAAGGGTGGAGGCGAATTTGAAATCTCTTGACTTAGCACTTCGTAATCTTGAAGACCATCGTCATGATTTACTGACACGAGTCGATGACCCAAATATTGTTGGACGTTTGCAGGAAATCGATTTCACGAGGATTCAATCAAGCATCACTGAGGAACTGAATGCTTTAAGTAAGCTCAAGGTACGCTTTTGCCGTGACACGCTCAACATTGGAGTAGTTGGACGAGCAAGACAAGGTAAAAGTCGGCTACTACAGAGTTTAACTGGACTGACTGCTGCTGAAATTCCCGATGGGGACAGACAACACTGCACGGGTGTCCGCAGCACAATTCACCATAACCCTAATGTGGAGACTTACGGCGAGGTCTGGTTTCACTTAGAACGGTCATTCTTGGATGAGGCGATCGCCCCCTACTATGAAAAGCTGCGCTTAGGTCCGAAACCGATGGCAATTACAGAGTTTGCCAGTAACCCCTTACCTCCGCTACCTAGCAACCTTCCGGGATACGCTGAACCCGGAGCAATGTATGAACACCTAAGCAAATATCATACAAATTTAGAAAAGTATCGCCACCTGCTGCGAGAACCCTCACACCGCCGTATTTCTAAGGATGAAATTCGGGAATATGTAGCTCAAGATACTCTTGACGGTCAGCGAGTCTTTTTCAACTATCTCGCAGTGCGGTTCGTCAAGATTGTTTGTAACTTCCCTAACGCTGATGTTGGACAGATTGCATTAATTGATATGCCCGGTTTAGGCGATACAGGCGTTGGCGATGAACAACGACTGATGAAAACACTGGGACAGGATGTGGATGCAGTGCTATTTGTACGGATGCCAAAGTCATCTGGCGACTACTGGGCAGATGTGGATGTGCGTTTGTATGATACAGCGCGTGCAGCGTTGGTTGATTTGCCTATCGAGTCATGGTCTTTCATGGTTCTTAATCAAACAGGTGCTGACTCCAAAAACGGCGACAACTTGAATAACTGCCAAGACTTGGCAGATACTCTGAACGAAAAACATCTTGCAGTTGTTAACTGTTTGACTGCTAACTGTGCCAATGCTGAAGCGGCTAATAAGGTTCTGGATGAAGTTCTAGATTACCTCGCTGCGAAAATTACCTATTTAGATCAGCAATATGCCTCCTCATGCCAAGAGCGATTAATTCAGATCCAGAATGCGGTTAATGCTGAGTTAGGAAAAGCACAAAATATTTGGGGACGGGCGGCGAAGTTGGAAAGCGAGTTTCCCGTATTTATGCCGTTGTTTAATGAGCTTTGGAACAAGATTACAAACGGCTTGCAAACACTACTTGAGAAACTTAGAGAGCATCGGGATGAGGTAGATCTTGACTTCAAGCAGAAGGTAGAGGAAGCTCTGCAAGCTTGCCGAAATGATACGGGCGTTCCGTCAATCGAACAGATTGAAGAGCGAAATAAGGTTGTTAACGGTTACGGAATCGCTTACGGAATGTATTTGAATGAGATTCGCGCCCAATTGTCACAACATTTTTTATCACTAGATGAAGGGTTGAAGCGATCGCTAGATCAAGTCAAGTTTCAAGTGGCAGAGGTGTTGATTGAAAAAGGACGTTTGGGAGGACTGACGGAAGCTAGAGGATCTGAATTTATCAAGGCGTTGTCTGAGCAATTCGCTGAAGAGTTGATACCAGGGCAACAGAGTAAATTAAAGTTTGGCTTCCAAATGCTGGCGGAGTTTGAGCTTTCCTATCGGGGATTTGTACAACATCGAATCCGGCAACATCTCGATGGGCTAACACCTAATGCTCCTATAACTTTACAACTTTCCAAATCTCCTAGCGCCCAGCAAGTGTTGATCAATCTCAAGACATCTCATGCCGAAGCTGTTTACAAGTGTGAAAACGCTTTAGAAGACTTGCTTTGTGAGCCAAGCCAAGCCGCTTTTGCAATTGTAGAAGAGTTTCTTGATCGCATTTTCTATGCCGTAGATGTAAAAAGTGAGTGGGAAATCTTTTTTAATGATGTGCGATCGCAAGTTTGGGTAGAGCAATTTAAGCAACTGGGAGATCAAACTCGAATGCGGCGTGATTGGCTTACATCAGTAGAGCAAGCAACAGCAGTCAATCAATTAGAATTGTTGCAATTTTTGAACTAACAAAACAAGGAGATTAAATGCCACAAGAATTTAAGATTGCCATGCTAGGAGCAAGCGGCGTGGGTAAGACAAGTCTTTTGACGGCTATGTATGAGCAGTTTGAAGAAACTATTGGTCATACCAATCTACAAATCATACCTGACTTGCAAAGCGCAGCACTTCTACAAGAGCGTTTGGTGGAACTAAAAAGCCTGCTATGCGATTTTGAAGACAAGGGTGATGAAGGTAATGAGGGAATCGGTCGCAGTAACCAACCCAAGTCTTTCACTTTTGATATTGAAAAGAAGGGTGCTAAACCGTCTGTTAGCCTACACTTTAAAGACTTCCCTGGGGCATACCTCAGCGCTAACTCACGCCCTGATGAAAAGAAGTTTATTGAGGATCTTCTGAGTGAATCTGTTGCAGTTTTGATTGCCATTGATGCACCAGCATTAATGGAAAGAAACGGTTATTGGCATGACGCAATTAATAGACCAGAGCAGATAACCAACTTTTTTAAAAGGGTGTACGTAAATATAAAGTCACCAAGGCTTGTTATCTTGGCACCTGTTAGATGCGAGAAGTATCTGCAAGATGAAAGATCTGCTACTGCTTTACTAAAGCGTGTTCAGGATAGATATGGTAAACTCCTGGAGCTTTATAAGTATGATGCTCTGCGTCCTTGGGTCGTCAGTGTGGTTACACCTGTTCAAACCGTAGGTAATGTGGTTTTCTCTCATATTGATGAAATTGATGGTACGCCACGCTTTTACTTTCGTAAGACTAGTCTCTATGCCGAATATAGTCCTAAAGATAGCGAACAGCCACTCCGGTATCTTTTGCAGTTCATGTTGAAACTCCACATTGAAAATAGAAACTGGAACTGGGGTCCTTTCAGTCTCATTCGTGTTTGGTTAGGTTGGGATGAACACCTTAAAGAAGCGGCTCGTAAGGCAGGCAAGGATCGTAAATCTACTGGTGGATTTGCAGTTTTGCAAGGTGAAAAGTGGTTAAATATTGAATAAGATTTATTAATGAAAATTTACGTTCAAAGTCGTGGTTTTTCTGAGAAACATGACTATTTTTGGATTGATCAAAACCAAGATCGGGTAGATGAACATAAGCTTGTCAAAAAATTCAAAGACTTGATCCAGAGTGAAAAGCCGTCGCTACTTTTGGTACGAGATGGGGGTGAGTTGCTCTTACTTGTCACTGATCTTAAAACAAGTGAGCGAAGAGATTATCGTGGTCGCACCATAGTCAACTCTATAGCCTGGGTGGGTGAAGAAACTGATGAATCTGTTCTGCGTGCGATCGCTGTTCGCGCCTTAAAGAGTTTCCTAAAAGAAGACTCAGACTCACTGACCAAGGAAATTGATGAGGCGGTAAAACCCTGTAGTAAAGATGGTTTTACAGTTGATAATTATGATCGCATTAAAGCTGAGAACTTGTGTAAGAAAGTAAATGTTAGAAATAGGACTCCAGACCGAAATAGGAAAAATAGTAAAATAGTAAAATCGTCGGATAAAAGAGCAAGAGAACTTGCGTCAGAATTAGAGGAATACTGCTTGCCGAAACAAAAACATCGAGAGCCGCTAATAGTAGTTTTCACGGGAATTAAGTCACAAACTGCCCTTGAACAAGCTCGAGTCTGGAGGGGTCTATCAAGTATTGTTCAAAAAGAGCGATGCGAAGACTCAGATAAAAAGAGTATCAAAATTTGGATATACCTATTTACATCTATTCTTTTGATTGAGAGCGC
>CAZZYE010000617.1:0-5193 GCA_964658145.1 uncultured Stigonema sp. | reverse complement strand
CGCAATAGAAAGTACCGACCCGTAACACATCTAGGCTAACATTACCCAGCAATGGAGGCTCTTTATGAGCAAAGTATTAGTAATCGACACTGAAAAAAGACCATTAAACCCAATCCATCCAGCACAGGCACGACAACTATTAAGGAACAAAAAAGCTGCTGTGTTTAGACGTTTTCCGTTCACAATCATTCTTAAGGAATCTCATCCAGATGCACTAGTTCATCCCCTAAGAATAAAAATAGATCCTGGAGCAAAATATACAGGAATTGCAATTGTCAACGATGTTACAGGCGAAGTTGTTTTTGCGGCAGAACTTCAACATAGAGGTTTTGCAATTAAAGAATCTTTGTTGTCCCGCAAACAATTGCGTAGAGGCAGGAGAAACCGCAAAACCCGTTATCGTCAACCTCCAAAACACGAATGGTCAAGGAAAGGAAACAAGATGCCATCTCCTAAACAACGTCGGGATGGTTGGTTGCCACCAAGTTTAATGAGTCGAGTTCACAATATTGAAACTTGGGTCAAAAGATTAATTAAGTATGCAAACATCACAGCTATTTCACAAGAGTTAGTGAAGTTTGATACTCAGATTATGCAAAATCAGGAAATTCATTCCCATGAATATCAGCAAGGTACTCTCGCCGGATACGAAACCCGTCAATACCTATTAGAAAAATGGGGTAGAGACTGCGCCTACTGCGGAAAACCAGGACTGAAATTACAGGTTGAACACATACAGCCCAAAGCAAAGGGTGGATCTAATCGGATCTCAAATCTGACGTTAAGTTGTGAATCTTGTAATCTCAAGAAAGGGACTCAAGATATCAAAGACTTTCTCAAAAAAGACCCAGAACGGTTAAAGAAAATCCTAGCCCAAGCAAAAAAGCCATTAGTTGACACTGCTGCTGTCAATGCAACACGGTTCAAGTTGCTGGAAACATTGAAAGCATTTGGACTACCAGTAGAAACAGGGTCAGGCGGGTTAACTAAGTTCAATCGAACCACCCAAAGTTTTGATAAGACCCATTGGATTGATGCGGCTTGTGTTGGCAAGTCAACACCTAGCAAGTTAAACATTAATGGTGTTAAACCACTGTTGATTAAAGCAAATGGCTATGGAACGCGCCAATCATGCAGAACTGACAAGTACGGGTTTCCTAATCGTCATTGTGCAAGAGAAAAATTGCACTTCGGCTTTACAACCGGAGACATTGTTAAGGCTGTTGTAATTACTGGAAAAAAGGTAGGAGCTTACACAGGGAGGATTGCTACTCGCGCTACTGGTAGCTTCAATATTTCAACCAAAAACGGTTTAATTCAAGGTATTTCCCATAAGTTCTGTAAAGCAATTCATAAAAAGGATGGCTACTCATATGTGGCATAAAGTTCAGATTTTTAGACCGCACCGTCATGTGCGTCGGCTTCCTCCCACGCCTAAAGGACGGTTGAGACAGCCTCAGCCTGTCTCAACCTCGTGGGTTTCCGCCTTGGGGGTTTTATGATTGGCTCTACTCATTCTGTTGATAATTTTTCTGCTTTAACTGAGCAGGAGCGACATAAAATATTGGTGGAATGGAATGATACAACGGTAGATTACCCCAAACATTTGTGCATACATCAGTTATTTGAAGCACAAGTGGAAAAAACCCCAGACAATATTGCCGTCGTCTTCAATGAGAAGAAACTGACCTATCAACAGTTGAACCACCGAGCCAACAAAATAGCACATTATCTGCAATCTTTAGGTGTAGGGACAGAAGTACTGGTAGGGATTTGCATTGAGCGCTCTTGGGAAATGGTAGTGGGTAGCTTGGGCATTCTCAAGGCGGGTGGAGCTTATGTGCCGCTAGATCCAACATATCCTCAAGAACGTCTCTCGTTCATGCTGTCAGATTCACAAGTGCAAGTGCTGTTGACTCAGCAAAAGTTCGTTGCAGAGTTTACTGAAAGCGGGGTAAAGGCGGTTTGTCTGGATACTGACTGGGAATCTATCAATCGCCAGAACCAAGAGAACCCTACTAGCGACGTGACGGCTCTTAACCTGGCTTATGTCATCTATACCTCTGGTTCTACAGGAAAACCAAAGGGAGTAGCTGTACCGCATCGGGCTGTCAATCGGCTAGTATGCAACACCAACTACGTGCAGTTAGACAAGAGCCATCGCATTGCTCAAGCTAATAATGCTTCCTTTGACGCAGCCACTTTCGAGATCTGGGGTGCTCTCTTACACGGGGCTAGGCTGGTGGTCATTCCTCAGAGTGTTGTGCTTTCGCCCGA
The DNA here is from genome assembly GCA_964658145.1 of uncultured Stigonema sp. Lineage (GTDB taxonomy): Bacteria > Cyanobacteriota > Cyanobacteriia > Cyanobacteriales > Nostocaceae > Stigonema. Next base: position 2,916 of record CAZZYE010000617.1, on the reverse strand, counting down.
GAATTTCGCAGCGTACATCAGCGAACAAGGGATCAGTGTATTATTCTTAACCACAGCTTTATTTAATCAGTTAGCGAGAATTGTCCCCCAGGCATTTAAAGACCTGCGATACTTGCTATTTGGCGGCGAAGCTGTAGATCCCAAGTCGGTCAAAGCAGTTCTTAGGAATGGGCCGCCACAGCGATTGCTACATGTTTATGGGCCGACTGAGAGTACAACATTCTCTTGTTGGTACCTGGTGCAGGACGTTGCAGAAGGGGCAACAAATTTGCCGATTGGTCGCCCGATCTCCAATACACAAATCTATATACTGGACTCTAAACTTCAACCAGTCCCCATTGGTACTCCTGGTGAATTATATATTGGCGGCGACGGCTTGGCACGAGGTTACCTAAACGCAAGAGAGTTAACTGAGGAAAAATTTATTCCCCATCCTTTCAGCCAAGAACAGGGGGCACGCCTTTACAAAACTGGCGATTTAGCCCGCTATTTACCAGATGGCAACATTATCTTCATTGGTCGAGTCGATAATCAGGTGAAGATTCGCGGCTTCCGCATCGAACTCTTAGAAATTGAGGCGCTGTTGAGTCAACACCCGGATGTACGTCAGGCAGTAGTCATCGCCCGTGAAGATATCCTTGGTGATAAGCGCCTTGTTGCCTATATTGTCCTTAATCAAAAGCCGGAAGCGAACGCCACTAGTTTAAAACGCTTCCTTGAAGAAAAGCTGCCCAATTACATGGTGCCAGCAGTCTTTGTGATTCTCGACTCTTTCCCCCTTACCCCTAATGGTAAGGTGGATCGTCGGAACCTTCCCGCAAGCGATCGCTCACGCCCCGATCTCGAAGAAACCTTCGTCGCGCCTCGTAACCCAATTGAGCAGAAGTTAGCGGTCATCTGGGCTGAGTTACTGGGACTTAAGCAGATTGGAGTTAATGATAATTTTTTCCATCTGGGCGGTCATTCCCTAATTGCAACTCAGATGCTTTCTCGCCTGCGCGAATTCCAAGTCGAGTTATCCTTTCAGCAGATATTTGAAAACCCCACCATAGCTTGTCTAGCTCAACTCATCCAACAGGGTCAAGGAGAGCAACAGTGGCAACGTCCTGCCATAGAACGAATTCCCCATGAAGGACTCTTGCCAGCCTCCTTTGCCCAAGAGCGAGTGTACTTCATCCAGCAATTGGCTCCAGAAAGTAACGCCTACCAATTCCAGGCAACTCTGCGATTTCATGGTCAACTCAATATAGCAGTATTACAACAGTGCCTCAGCGAGATTGTACTGCGTCATGAAATCTTTCGCACGACTTATCCAGCAGTAAATGGGCGGCTATTTCAGGTCATCCACCCACACCAACCAATCAGTTTCACAGTGATTGACCTCCAGTCATTTCCTGAAGCTGAACGTGAAGCCGAGGCTCAGAAGTTAGTTGAGACAGAAGTACACAAGCCCTTTGACCTGAATAAACTACCATTAGTTAGGTGGGTTTTGTTGAAGTTGAGCGACCAAGAACATTTGTTAATCCACATCGAACATCACATGGTTCATGATGGCTGGTCATTCAACGTGTTCCTAGGTGAGTTGGTGGAACTTTATCAAGCATTCTCTTTGGGTCATCCGTCCCCCCTGCCTGAACCACTCTTGCAGTTCGTGGACTTTGCCCATTGGCAGCGACAGTGGGTTAAAAGCCAGTCAGCCCAAGCCCAATTGACCTACTGGCAACATAAGTTATCAGGCAGTTCACCCCTGTTGGAATTACCATTAGACCGCCCGCGACCAACAGAGCAAACTTACCAAGGCAATCAACTCAGGGCGGAACTTCCCATCGACTTGTGTGAATCGCTCAGAGTTCTCAGTCGTCGAGAGGGGGTCACCTTATTCATGACGATGCTGGCAGCTTTTCTGGTAATGTTGCACCGATACACTGGGCAAGACGACATTAGCGTCGGGACTGCTGTTGCCAATCGACGGATGCACGAGATAGAGAAGTTAATTGGCATGATTGTCAATAACTTGGTTTTACGCACCGATTTGTCAGGGAATCCCACATTTCGGGAGTTACTTGGTCGCGTGCGCTCCTGTAGTATGGAAGCTTATGCTAACGAAGACCTACCCTTCGATAAGGTGGTGGAGGTTCTCAAGCCAATACGCAACTTGAGTCACAATCCCCTGTTTCAAGTGATGTTCAGCTTCCATGATTCCCCCATGCCGGATTTGAGTCTCCCAGGCTTGGACATCAGCTTGCATGAACCTATCAGCAACAAATCCGCAAAGTTTGATCTAGATTTCCTGGTCATACCGCGTTTTGAACAACGGGTGCAGAACGGTTCTAAAACAGGAGCCAAGGGAATCACCCTAGTCTTAGAATACAACAGCGACCTCTTCGATGCTGCTACAATCCAACGAATGCTGGAACAGTATCAAAATTTACTAGAGGTAATTGTTGCTAACCCAGAGCAGCATCTTGGGGAATTACCTCTGTTAACCCAGGCTCAACAACAGTTACTGGCGGAATGGAATCAAACTCACAAGGAATATACTGTCCCGCAGTGTATCATGAAGTTATTTGCGGAGCAGGTGGAGCGATCGCCTAATGCTGTAGCTGTACAGTTAGGTCAACAATTAACCTACCGTGAATTGAGCGATCGCGCCAATCAACTAGCACACTATCTGCAAAGTTTGGGAGTCCAACCAGAAACCCTAGTTGGTATCTGCGTAGAGCGATCCCCAGAGATGATTGTCGGCTTACTCGGCATTCTCAAAGCGGGTGGTGCTTATGTTCCCCTTGACCCTGCCTATCCCAAAGAGCGACTGTCTGACATTCTGGAAGATACGCAACTAGGCATCCTGCTGACTCAAGAAAGATTCCAGTCCCAAATACCAGATTATACCGGAAAAACAATCTGTTTAGATAC
>CAZZYE010000616.1:0-5199 GCA_964658145.1 uncultured Stigonema sp. | reverse complement strand
TTATTTTGAGTTTTCTTAAGAAAGATCCCGGTAATGGATAGCTTGACAAGGGGGGCTTATTCCCCCCTTTTTTAGGGGGGTTTGGGGGGATATTCAGTCCGTGAATACTACTAACTGAACTGTATTGGGTTATGATGTAAGGCTTTTGAATTTTGAATTCCAAGGGAGCGGTACTAGGGAATTAAGCCTCGCATTCTGGATCTAAGAGTTAATTAAGTATTATTAATCTTTCCCTAGTATTTCAGCTTAATTTCACGTTAGAATTAGTTGCCACGGCTTGGTTAAGTAGCAAATTTTCTGCCTATATAATTTTCTGCCTAGATATGGTTCAGTACACTCTTACTCAAAGCCCAGAAATCCTCCTCACCGTTCCTGGCAAAGATTCAGCCAAAGCCCGTGAGAAAGCAATGGATCAACTGATGAAATTGATGGAACTCGGTGAGTTACCCACGGAACTGGAAGAGGGATTCGGTCCCCAGCAACTAATAGAAGTCAAAGAAACATCAATCGATACTACTAACGGTGAGGACGCTATTACACAAGCAGTCCTGGTTCTGAGCAACCTAGCTTCACTCAAGCTGAAGGTTCAGGAGTCACGCGCTGAAGCATTGGAAATTCGCAAGGCAGTTGACGTTCTCTTCTCAGATAATTCTGTGGCGGAGGAGGAAATTACTCGCCTCAAGGAAGGTTTTAAAGTTCTCAAAAATTTTGCTCAAGCTAATCTGCGTTACCAGGAAGCTCGATCAAAAGCAGAACACGCTAGACAAGTTTTAGATCAGGCTCTTAAATCTCCTGATTCGTGAGTTTTATTGGTAATGGGTAATGGGTAATAGACCTCTCCGAAAAAGAATGTAGAGACGCGACGCCCTTACGGGTTCGCCCTTCGGGTTGGTGCAGTCGCCTAGTAGCGGGAAACCCTCCTCATGCGCGCTGCTTCACCAGTTCCCTACGGAGGGAGACCCTCATATGCGGACTGGACTCACCAGTCGCCTAGTAGCGGGAAACACTCGTGTCGGCGCTTACGCTCAAATTTCGCGTCTCTACAAGGATGGAAGGTAACGCATAATTAATTTCCGGAGATGTCTAATGGGTAATTGGTAATTCTCTTGTTCTACTCTTACCCATTAACGATTTTAATGTCGGTTAATTATTCTCAGGGAAGAGGAGTTTGACTGATAGATTATAAAAAATAAAAGGGGCAGGATTTTTTCCTGTCCCTTACTCACTGGGGCGCTAGGATTCGAACCTAGGGATGGCGGGACCAAAACCCGCTGCCTTACCACTTGGCTACGCCCCAACGTTTTACACTTTGTATAATGTAGCAAGGAAGGAAGGGTAATGTCAAGTGTTTTGAAAGCTAATTTTGGGCAAAAGTCAGAAATTCAGTTTTCAAGGGGGAATAGGGGAGCTAGCGCCTAATGTACGGGTTAGCTTGCAAGAAGCGGCAATATTTTCTTTTACAGTTAAATATCCAATTACTTTTTATCTAATGGGCTACTCCAGCATCGACAAATAGACTCTAATTCATCAAGTATAGAGAATACCCCTTTAACATAATCCTCCCCAGTCCATTTCATTGCTCGTTCTAAACCACGTTCTATGAGCTTTTGGCGCTGAGGTTGATCATCCCAGAGCAACTTAATAGCTGATGCAATGTGTTCAGGATCCTTGGGATCAACTAGTAAAGCCGCGTCTCCCAGTTGTTCTTCGGCACCCGTTACTTTGGAGGCAACTACAGGACATCCAAGGGCAAAAGCCTCTAGAGGTGGTAGATTATCAGGTCCAAAGAATGTCACAAAGGTAAGTGCAAATGCATGACGATAGAGAGATACTAAATCTTCTTGAGGCACAAATCCCAAAAAGTATACTTGTTCAGATAGATCGAGTTCATCTGCCAACTGCCTAATATAGTGCTGATTTCCGCGATCAGAGCCTGAGAACACAACTGGAAATACAAGATTATATTTATCTCGTAAAAATTTAACTGCTAATAGTAGATTGGCATGATTCTTGTGTGCCCAGAATTGAGCCGGGTAAAATAAATATTTATCAGGAATATTATATTTTTCAAAGATGACTTGCTTTGAACCCTCAGAAGCATTTAAAGTAAAATCTAGTGTAGGAAAAGGTAGAATCTTAATTCGCTCAGGTGGTATTTGGTAAAATCGTTCAACTTCAGTCTTACCTGCAGATGTTCCGACCAAAATAAATGCAGATCGCTGCAACAAAGTTGAATAGAAGTTTTCCCGTCCGTTCCACTCTCCTTCTGAACTCACCTCTGGAAAATGGGGTTGAAGTCGATGCTGTAAATCCCAAACTGTAGTAATGTATGGAACTTCCATCGTTAGATAATATGGTCCCAAAGACCATATAGCTTGAATATTTTTGTTTTCGAGCATCTGCATAAGAAATTCTTCATACCCTGAGCGGAGTCTCAACTTGCTTCCAGGGCGCTGTAACCTGTTAATCATCGCCTTAGTAGTCCGGCGAAGCTTAGATTTTATTCGCTCTATAAAGTTTCTATAAAGAGATATGAACTCAATATGCTGAACTGATGATATCTCCGGAGGAATTTCTTTTTCCCTACTGACCAATACAAAGGTGTGACCACTCTCAGATCCAAACTTTAGTAGGGATTGAAACACTTCAGCTTCAAATGTAAAACCACCACCAATCTCTGGTGGGTGATTTCCTAAAAATATACCAACTTTCATTTAGCATCCCACCATATAATAGTAATACTCCAGGTGTCAAACCATGAAGTTTGACCTACTCCTACTTTGTTTTTCAACGAATTCTGGCAGGATTCCCCTTCTTATTAAAGCAATAAAGTCAGTACCACCGCAGTTTCTTTCGGAGAAAAGAAGTCGCAAGGAGGAGCCAGTGCGCCTATACGGGGGCAAGTGCAGGCAACTGGCGTTGGTTTCCTACGAGCGCGAACTTCGGGGAAACCGACGCCCTTCGGCTTCGCCAGTTCCCTACGGCGGGTTTCCCTCATATGCGGACTGGACTCACCAGTCACCAGGGCGCGGGAAACACTCATGAGCGTGCTGGCTCCTCCTCAGAACTGCTTTCTGAAATTGCTTCACCAACTGACCTTCATAAAAAATCTAGAGCATATGTATCGAAGCACTCATTTAGGTACTTATCATTGCCATCCCATAGTAGCTTCTTGCTTGTTATTGAACAATTTTGGCTTGATCTGAACTAATACCGATAAACCGGGTTTTGTCCTGATCGCCCACGTAGGGACCTTGTTTAACCTCAATCATCTCGATTTCTTCTAGTACTTCAAATCCATGACCACCTGTGACGAGGAGAACCACATCTCCAGCTTCTAGAATGTGGCTTTCTAAATACTCTTGCTGCTCATTGTAAAAATCAACACGCAATTTCCCCTTTTTGATAAACAGCACTTCCTGGGTGTATTGCACTTCGCGGAGTACAGGATTGTGAACGTGGGGTTGAATGACTTTCCCCACTGGATGTTGCATATATGCTAATTGCTGGGATAGTTCGTTAGGAGTGAAAAAGTGAATTCCCGGCTTGTTAAAATGATTTGAGACAATCAAAGCTAAAAGTTGATTATGGTAGGTAATTTGTTGAATCACTGTATTTGCACCTCACGAGCAGGTTTAATTGGGTTATTCATACATTTCATTGAACTTTAGACTTAGACTATACTCAAGGTAGTTATTATACAATTTACTATAAATTTCACATTCACTAACCATTGTAATGATTTTTTGAATTCGTCTTAAGAGGCAAATAAGAATTGCAGATGATATTTTTTTAGGAATTTTTATAAAAATTTTGCTATATTGATTATTTAGATCAAAATAATTTACTCTCTAATATTTTATCTTTAGAGAGTAAATTATTTTTTTCAGTCTACCAGATTCATTAAAAATTGATTGCAAACAACACATTTAGTGTTATAATCAACAGCTTTCTCAATATTATATTTGGTAAAAATTACCCTGACCTTCCGGAATACAATTCCATGACTCCATAGGGAGCGTACTGGTTCTATGTGAAGAAGGAAGAAACAACAGCGTTCGTTCCTTAAACGACAAATTTTTCAGCACCCACAACTCTTTAAGGGCTGGGGGATGTTTTTTTGTAGATGCATAGCGGTGCCGATCGTCAGATATCGCTTTCGCAAGAGAGTATATTTTTGACGCAAGCGATCGCACACCTCACCATCTTCTCATATGGGCGATCGCTTTTGAAGAAAATTTTCCAAAAAAAGCTGGTAGTTTAAGTCCGGTTTTTCCTCAACCTTTGCCAAAGCTATTGTAGAGTTGAGAGCAAATGCCCTCGTTTCTCTCAGAGTTACATTGGTATTGGGATGGTAAACATTCGTCAATTTGTGAGGTGCATTACTTTGCGACAAAGTAGACTCCCCAGGTATTAAATGCTGGAGGATTACCACTCATCCATTCTGCACAATCAAGAATCTTCAACCCTGACTCAGCAAGGAAGAGAGTTATCTCAGGCTTAAATAAATAGCGCATCCGATGAGTTTCTCGAAGTTCTGCAACAGCACTGCTGCTTTTATCTTTAATAAAGACCTGATAGTTAACATCTACTAAATTTTCATTGGGGTACATCACAGGTTCAGCAATGCGAGTCACCTCGATCGCCTCATCTGACAAACGTTTAACTCTCACCGTGGGGCGATCGCTCAACACTGTAGGTCCGTACCAGACATCAAAGATCAAAATCCCACCTGGTTTCAAATGCTCTTTGATATTGGCAAAAGCCGCTTGTAAATCCTCATTCGTTGTCTGGTAGCTGATGACATGAAACAGGGATAGAACAACATCAAAAGTCTGATTTAGCTTGAAGGAACGGATATCTCCTTGGGTAAATTTCAGTAAGCCGGCTAAATCTGGTGGAAGATCTCCGAGGCGATCGCTTGCTTGGCGCAGCATATCAGCGCTCAAATCCACCCCATGTACTTGATACCCCTCTTTTGCTAGTAGTACTGCATGAGTTCCAGTGCCACATCCCAAATCAAGTATAGATTTTGTTTGGGGCGCATACTTCTGTAGCAGTTGCTCAACGAACTGTGCTTCAAGAGCGTAGTTCTTATCGCGGTAGAGTAAATCGTAATAACGGGCGTAGTTGCCAAAGACATTCATAATTAAACACTTAAGTAAAATAGCAGTAAGAGGGAACAGGGAACAGGGAACA
>CAZZYE010000615.1:0-5224 GCA_964658145.1 uncultured Stigonema sp. | reverse complement strand
AGGGTAACAGGGATAAGCCACAAATATTGTTCACCCATTCAAAAAAAGGACGGCTACTCAATTGATTCTTGATATCCAGATTTCTGGACGGGGACTGAAGTGCCGTCGGCTTCCTCCCACGCCTGAAGGTACGGCTGAGTCTGACTTAGTCAGCCTCAGCCTCGTGGGCTTCCGCCTTCAGTTACTGTGAATTGTGGATGTTCATCGAAGACATTAGAGCTTATAAGTATAATCGCAAACCCTTGTGCGGGCGGAAGTTCAACGGCGAGAAAGACAAACAGTGACCGTTTGATTTGAACAGCACTCCTACATTAAGAACACAAAGAAGATATAGGAGAGTCCATTGTAAATCCTAATCAAACATCGAAAATCCACCCATCCCAAATTTTATGCCTTACACCACTATTTTGGAACCCTTAGAAGCAGATCAATGGTTTATTGATAACCCTGATCTGCGGGAGTTTGTTGCTCAAGCTAAAGAAATTTACTTGAGTACTGCTCACAACCGAGAAGAAACTCTCAACAGACTCGAACCCCACTTTGCGGCACTCCTGAAAAAAACAGGTTGGCTACCAGAACAATTTACCCAGCCTAACCCTGACAGTGGTTTGGAGGGAGATATCGGTCAATGGCTACTGTTCCGCGCTCAAGACCGTTCGCTGACTGTGTTTAGTTTGGTGATTCCCCCTAATTCAGAGACTCCCATCCACGATCATCTCTCTTGGGGACTTGTCGGTTTGTATCAAGGCAAACAAGAAGAAACTGTCTACCGCCGTGTGGATAATGGCGATTTACCTGGATATGCCCAGTTAGACATTGCTGGTTTTTACTTAGTAAAAAGTGGCGACATTTACCGCATCTTACCGCCAAATGAGGATATCCATTCTGTCAAAGCCACAACTGTATTTGCCCCATCAGTATCAATTCACGTTATGAGCAATGATACGGGTAGTATTTGGCGGCATAAGTATAGTTTAGAACAAGAAACTGTGCGTTCTTTTCGCTCTGGATATTCTAATGTGCTTGATAACGAAAAAAGGAAAAATTATGCCCAAATTTAATATATCTACCCCACCAGTATTTGAGCGAGTTGAAGACGAACGTCTCCACCGCAAACAACGTCTAGCGGCTGCACTTCGCGTGTTTGCTCGCTTTGGGTGAGCGCGAAGGTACAGCAGGTCACATCACAGCACGCGATCCGGAGTTTACAGATCACTGCCCACGTTGAGCCAGAATTAGGGACACGTATCCATGCACCGCAAAATGATGTGATTTGCTTGTTTTGAGGGAAATCAGCATTGCTGTTGAAGTCGCAAATGCTGTAGTCATCTTACATTAATATTTTGTAAAAGATACTTGCTTTTGACAGTTGTTTATGAGATATTCATTTTTAACAACTAAAATATACGGTTAATCAATAAAGTTACAGTATTTTTTGAGTTGTTTCAGTACTGACTTTAGCAAAATAGCGGCTTTAGCTGTACGAGCATTTGGAAAAAGCGATGTTAAAGCAAGTCGAAATCTGTGCATAAATGTACATGATTTGAAGTTGACTTGCGCTTATGCAGCGGCGTTCAGCTGTAGAAGCGCAACTGTCATGCAATAAAAGCCTTCAATAGTAGCAATAAATTATACGGCTGTCAGGAGCGGTTAGCTTCTGTTGAAGTTGTCCTGCGATCGCACAACCCTCTGTTTAACGAATTAGTTTTGGAGTGAATCTCATGCCATCCGAACCAAGTTCTCATCAAGATTCCCAACAGAATATACAAGGGCAAAGCGAAAAGACGCTTAGCCAAAATAGTACTAGTAGCAAACGTCCATTTTTTAGTCGAGGTAGACGCTCATTTCTTGGTCGCGCTAGTTTGTTAACTGCCACTGGCGTTGCTGCGGGGGTGATGTCTCCTCTCCTCTCGTCCACGAGGAAAGGAGGGATTATCCAGGCACAGGATGTTGCTGGGAGTGCCAGGTTGTTCGACGATGGCGCTTTTGTCCAGAAAGCCTATGACATACGTGTCCAAGCAGCGAAACAAGAGCTGGATCTTGGCATTCCGCCGCATCCCACTAACGGTGATGAGGAACGCTACCCCAACAAAATCGCCAATGACAGCAGGGGATTACCGCATGATGAGCGAGGCGAAGTCAACCTGGATGCCTACAATTCTTTGACAAAAGCACTGGTATCGCTTAATCCGGATGACTTTGAAAATGTGATCTTGGGTGGCGGCAGGAAGCTGATTAGTCCTATAGGACCACTGGCAATCAGCCTCGAAGGACCCAACGCAGATAGCATAGGAAATCCGGTTCCACCAACTCTAGATAGTGCGGAACAGGCTGCTGAAGCAGTTGAACTTTACTGGCATGCGTTACTACGGGATGTACCTTTTGACAAGTTCCATGACAACACTGACGATCCGAAAGTCTTAGCAGCTGTCGAAGACCTCAATAACCTTTCGGCATTCCGGGGACCGAAAAAGAATCGTCAAGTCACCCCCCAAACTTTGTTTCGTGGCAGCGTCATCTATGTCGATAAACGTGACCCCTCAGGCAGAACAACACAATACTTTACTCCACCTGGGGTGACGGAGGGTCCCTACATTTCACAGTTTCTGTTGCGGGAGAGTCCTTTAAACACCCAGGTTATTTCGCCCCTGATTCGTACTGCTCTCCCAGGCAACGAATTCCAGACTACTTTCGACGAATGGTTGCTTATCCAGAATGGCGGCGATTCTGGCAAATCCATTCAGTACGACCCGCAACCCCGTTACGTATCCACTGTTCGCGATCTAAGTGAGGTAGCACATATCGGTGGGGCTTTGTTCTTTGGAGCCTTGTTGATTATAAGTGGTATTAACGCACCCTTAAGTCCGACTAATCCCTATAACAACTCAAGAACCCTAACGCCTGGAATCGGCACATTTGCAACAGGGTATTTTCAAACCATACTCCTGTTGGCTCCCTCGCGGGCAATCAGAGCTTCCTACTGGCGGAAGTATTATGTATACCGCCGTCTGCGACCGGAAGCATATGGTGGGCTAGTCCACAACAACCTTGTTAATAAAACTCAATATCCCCTCAATGACCAGGTCTTAAATTCTAAAGCTTTAGCTCAAATCTTTAGCACCTTTGGCACTTATCTAATACCCCAAGCGTACCCGGAAGGGGCACCGACCCATTCATCTTACACTAGTGGTGCTGCCGCTATTGCCGGTGTCCAAGCCACAATATTGAAAGCGGCTTTTGACGAGAACTTTGTCATCCCCAATCCCGTACAGCCTGACCCTCAAGACCCCACAAAAGTGATTCCCTACAGCGGACCCCCACTGACAGTGGGTGGCGAGTTGAACAAATTGGCAGCTAACTATGCTATTGGTCGCGATCTTGGCGGTATCCATTGGCGATCGGATGTTGCAGCTGCCTTGGCTGTGGGAGAAGAGGTTGCCATTGGCATCCTTAGAGACGAAAAGCTGGGGTACGTCGAAAAATTTGAGGGCTTCACGTTGACCAAGTTTGACGGTTCAAAGATCACGATTTAGGTGTCAAAATAATTCGTAATTCGTGAGACAGCGCGCATGAGGAGGGTTTCCCTCCGTAGGCGACTGCGTTAGCGAAGCGGTAGCGATAGCGAAGCGTTAGCCGGTACTCCGGCGTCGGAACGAGCGTCACCCGAAGGGTAATTCGTAATTCGTAATTAATAAATTTGGGTGTAATTACCTCAATAAATTGAGCGAAAAAAACAAATTTATTCATTATTCAAGCCCCTGCATTGGTTCAGAGGTAATAATTACAAATTACGGATTATCAATTACGACTTCTTGAGGTCAATTATGCCTAATCTACGTTTGTTTTACTATCAATTGCCGTTTGTGCTTCTAGGCATAGTGTTAACAATCACGCTCTTTATCTGCGGCACATTGCAAGCACCTACCGCGAAAAGTGGAGTATCAGCACTTTTAACATCGAAGGACATAGAACTAGCTAAGAACGTGGGCAAAGAAATAATTGCTGCCTGCCCGGTTGTCACTGATGTTAAAAATTTAAATGCCTACAACTCATGCTCTGAAAAACTCTCTCACCTCAAAATCCTTCGCAACACTATGAGCGCACCATTCTTATGGGGTGCGCAAAAAGAGGTTGGTAACTACAATATCAAAGACAGTACCACAACTGCATTTGACCCATTGGTTTGGCGTCGGATTTACCTCGCTACTTTTATGTTCAAAGGTGAACCCAAGGTTGAACAGGTAAACAACCTAATTGTCATCCACCTCCCCACTCAGTTCCGCAATCAGTTTGATATTGGAGCTTATCCTTATCCGTTCTGGCACTCATCAAAAAAGTGGGATTCCTACCAGCAGACTACTGAATTACTTCTGTTTTTAGAGCAGGAGAAGCTCAAAGGTGGGCTGCGCTAAGCTGTGGTTGACCAGCAGCGTCCAAAGGTCAAGCATGTGTGGGATGGTAAGTGGGTTTGGACTGATGCTCGTGGTAAGGAACCATTTGTGTCGCTCTATACCCGTTTATTCTCCCCGTCGAACCCACACATTACCGAAGTTGATACTGCTTATCGTGCATTAGAGGTCAAGTTACGGGAGCAAACCTGCGTTTTCTGCCACAAACCTGACAACCCTAGCAAGCAGAATCCTTTATTAATTCTAAGTTATCCAAATCAGGCGCTCAGCTTAAGGCACGAAACGGTGCGCCAAATCGAAGAGAAACTCATGCCTCCGCCCACAGGGATTTTTGATGATCAAGAGCGACAAAAGCTGATTGAACTTGCTAAAGCATTCGCACAAGCAGGTGATTTGGCTCTTGCTTACGAAGGAGAGAAAGTAACTCCTGAAAAAAACTGAATAGTAATATACAATAAATTGATAGTTTTACAGTCAATACGGTTCGGTTAAGGTTTGTTTGTAGTGCTTTCTGTTATGTAGAGACGCGAAATTTCGCGTCTCTACAAGGATTATCGGTAGGTAAAATATCTTATCCGAACCGTATTGGTTTTACAGTACATTTTTCATGATGAGGCGATCGCGGATAACATCAATCAGCAAGTTATCTGCTGTCTGCTGCCAAAAAAATGTTTGCCATGCCGATGACAAGCAACTAATGAATTACTAACTTATAAGGCGCTCTTTAGAGGAAATGAAATATGACAGAAATCACAGTCTAATGACATCTTGCACCTCGCCCGTAAAACGCCTTGAACTGAAGTTCAAGGCTCATA
>CAZZYE010000614.1:0-5229 GCA_964658145.1 uncultured Stigonema sp. | reverse complement strand
GGAGGGTTTCCCTCCGTAGGCGACTGCTGAACCCGAAGGGCCGTTCGCCCCTACAGTTGTTGGTTATTAGAAATGACAAATGAAAAAAGAATAGGTTTATGCAGCATATTTGGAGAAAAATTAGAAAGGAATTTACTATTTGGCGTGTAGGGGCGTTACCAGGTTTTTTCGTCATAGCCTTGATAATCATACTTCGTCTCAGTGGCTCACTGCAATTTCTTGAGTGGATAACTCTTGATACCTTAGAGCGTTTACGCCCTGAAGAACCTATAGATGAAAGGATTGTCATTGTGGGAATTAATGAAGCGGATATCCGCAGTGTAGGAACCTATCCTATTCCAGATGAAGAAATTGCTGCACTTATTAAGAAATTGCAGAATTATAAACCTAGAGCTATTGGTCTTGATATTGTCAGGGATATCCCTGCTCAGCCAGGTCATAGTAAACTGGTTGAGGTATTCAAAGAAAGCAAAAATCTCATTGGTATTGAAAAAGTATTACCACCCGATAAAATTGCTCCACCACCAGACTTACCTCCTGAACAAGTTGGTTTTTCAGATGTTATTCCCGATCAAGATGGTAAATACAGGCGGATTGTTTTAGGAATTCCTACTGAAAAAGAATACAAACTTTCCTTAGATTTACAAATAGCAAAAGCTTATTTATCTCGTTACGGCTTTACCCTCGGAAATGGCATTCGTGACCCCGAAGCGATGCGATTTGGATCAACTGAAATCCCTCGGTTTATGCCAAACACTGGGGGATATGTGGGAACTGATGCGGGAGGGGTTCAGGTTATACTTAATTTTCGCAGTGGTCAAGAAAGATTTAGAACTATATCTCTTAATGATATTAAAACAGGGAAATTTAATCCTAAATGGATAGGCGATCGCATTGTCATTATTGGCATGACTACCCCAAGCGCCCCTGACTTCGTTGATACCTCTGCCATTATTGCAGGTTTTAAACATCATGGGCAGGTTTATGGAGTGGAATTTAATGCTCATAGCGCTAGTCAAATCATTAGTGCAGTTCTGGATAAACGACCACTCATAAAAACTTGGTCACATCACTGGGAATATCTTTGGATATTTTGTTGGGGGTTTTTTGGAATTAGTCTTGGTCGGTTAACGCAGTCTGTATGGAAAAATATGTTGGCTGTAGGCGTTGCTAGCTTTTGCCTAGTAGGAATAGGTTATTATATGTTGCTCCTTTGGGGCTGGTGGATTCCTATAGCACCAGTACTGCTAATTTTGGTAATAAATGGTGTAGGACTTAGTGCTTTTGCTTTCTATCAATACGACCAAGGTTTAAAATCTCAGATTTATGTACGACAACGCGCCATTGAAATGGCATTTACAGAAATTCACAATGGACCCTTGCAAACCCTAGCTGCTGTTTTAAGGGATGTGCAAAACCAGGAATTACCAAATGAGCAATTGCATTCAAGACTTCAAACTCTCAACCTAGAAATCAGAGAAGTTGGTGAATACTTAACAGAAAAAACTTTAAATCAAGAAGAAAGTCTGCGTTTAGGAAGTGGTTTGAAAATAGACTTAAAGCGTCCTATTCATGACCTTTTCTATGAAGTCTACAGCAGCACCATAGAGCGAAATATTTCTTATTTTCAAACCCTAAAAGCAAAAGTCCGTTCCTTTGAACCTATGGAAGAGCAACACTTAAGTATTGAGCAAAAGCGAGAACTCTGCCAATTTCTCGAAGAGGCTTTGTGCAATGTTGGGAAACACGCCTTAGGAGTAAGTCGCCTCTGCGCTACAGGCACAAAAAGAGACGGCTGGTACACCTTAAGTATTAAAGATAATGGACCAGGTATCTGCTCATCTTATGAAAACAAAGGCACAAAGCAAAGCAAAGATTTAGCGAAACAACTGGGAGGGTTTTTTAACCGAGAATCTCTTTCTTCTAAGGGTACTCTGTGTGAATTAACCTGGCCTATTTTAGGTAAAAACAGCCGTATCAGCAAAATTAAATCTAGGCTAAAAATGTTTTTTAAAAAAACAATTAAAACTTTCGCACTGATTTGTAAGGGGGTAATTGCTAATTGATAATTGTTACCATTAGTCATTAGCCATAGGACTTACGCACGCTCACGAATTGAGTATGATGTGTATAACGGAATTTTGTCGTTTCATCTCGTAGAATTGACCACATGGTAGGGGCGCGGAAAGCGCGCCCCTAATGGTGCGTTACGACGAACGTCTAACGCACCCTACAATACCTAACCTTGTTCAAAAATCAAACCGGATTCCTATATAAATCAAAAGTATACAAATGTTATACGTTTGACGTTTATTGATGCTATATTTGATTGCATAAAGTAATCAAACGTATGATATAAGAGTAGTTTTATGTTTTGAAAATATTTAATGCGTGAGCGAAAACCAGTAGCTTATAGAATCGATAGCACAATTCTAGAAGTGTTATCTAAATTAGCTAAAGAACAAAATACAAGTGTAAATAGATTTATAAAATCACATTTTTTTAAAATTGCTATTAAACGAGGTATGTTGCCCGAAGATACCGAACTTTTAGGTGAAACTAGGGGCGGTAATAGAAAAAATAAACAAAGTAACTAAAAAGCTATGAGACAACCAATAGAAAATTTAACCACATTTGATGAATTTGTAGATTTTATACAAACACAACCTGAAAGTATTCGCTACGAATTATACGATGGAGAAATTGTACAAATGCCTCAACCAAAAGGAAAACATGAGGAAATTATAGGATTTTTGGTAAAAATTATAATGGGTGAATGTTTGAGACTTAAGCTTAATTATTTTGTACCGAACAAAGGACTAGTACGACCTGAAAACAAACAATCTGGATACTATCCGGATGTACTTTTATTAAATTTTGCTAATTTAGTAAACGAACCGCGTTGGGAAGATGAATCAATAGTCAGTAAATCTGAGTCGATAGTGTTGGTTATTGAAATAGTCAGTACCAATTGGAGAGATGATTATCTTAAAAAGCTTGCTGATTATGATGAAATGGGAATACAAGAATACTGGATTGTAGATTATTACCCTTATGGTACTGAATTGATGGTAGGTGAAGGTAAACTACCAACTATTAGTATTTATACTCGAAATGATAAAGGTAATTATCAAAATAAACAATTTAGAGGAAATGACCGTATAGAATCATTAGTATTTCCAGAATTGAATCTAACTGTACGAGAAATTTTTACAGCACAAATGAACTTTTGAACATAGAAAATTTGAAAGTAACTTTCAAGGTAAAACATCACTCGCTGAATGCTATGCATTAGTCACATCCCCCACGAGATGCGCAACACCCTAAGTAAACAAAAGTAACAGAGTAAGAAAAGGGACAAATTTAGAAAGAAAATACGAAGGAGGGAGAAGAAAGGCAGTAAGATATGAATGAATTTACTACCCCCTGCTGTGCCACACTCGCGTTGTTTGTCCTCTCCGCAGCCTAACTCATCTCACTGCATACTTGACTATTTCTTTCAATGGGTAAGCCATTAGCCATTAGCAACTTAGGCGATAGTATCAGGAAGGAAAGCGGATGCGGTATGATAATTTTGACTTCTGTTTTTAACTTTAACAGAACCGCATTGCAACCATATGATAAACCAAATTTTAAATTCCAGAGTCGTAACTGGCTGTGTCCTTAGCCTATTACTTGCTATTACTCCGGAGGCTATAGCTGGTTATGTTCCTGCCCGTACTCAGAAACCTCCTAGTGATTATTCTAAGTCGAAAGGCGTCAGGGGGGGATGTTCCGAAAGTAAGATCCCGCTAAAAATCCTTGCACCTAAGAAATATGTTGGAGAAACAACTTCTCGTTACCCTACTTTCGCTTGGTTTGTATCTAACTCCGATCAAGTAGAATTCCGTCTTTTCGAGTTTGAGCCAAACGGTGAAGTCAAAAAAATGGGTCAGACAGTTTTATTGCCGAGTTTACCAGGAATCAACAAGTATTCCCTGCCAGAAAATCAGCCAGGACTAGCCGTAGGGCAAAAATATCTCTGGCAAGTTTCCATCAGATGTTCACAGTCGAATGAGGATTTGATAGAAGCAGCCGAATTTACCGTTATACAAATGCCATCAACTTTGTCAAGTAAACTCTCTACTCTAAAGGACGGATTAGAGAAAGTAGAGTTATATGCGACTGCTGGTTTATGGTACAACGCTCTAGAGTCAGCACTAAAAGCTGAAGACAATAAACTGGGAAAGGTCGTGACAAATCTGCTGCAAGACCTTACTAAATCGGATGAATTATATGCAAACAAAAATTGAGCTAACAGGACCGCGATCAGATTCAGAAACGAATTAACAACGGAAATGCAAATCGCCAACTACCAACCTTGAGATTCCTCCCGGATCTTTTTAGCATCGATTCAGTAATCAAAAACCTCACCCCCCAGCCCGCAATAAGGTTCAGTTAAGGCGTTGATCCCCCCAACCCCCCTTATCAAGGGGGGCTTTTTCCCCCCTTTTTAAGGGGAGGCAGTGCGAAAATCAGGCGTTGCATAACGAAGTCGTGTTTATATTTACTCCGTAGGATAACCCCAGTTAAGCGCGAAACAAACTGGGAAGGAATAGCGCGAACGAATCATATCATGTCCTGGTATAAACGTCCCGATTGGTTTGGCGTAGTAGGAGTACCAAAACTATATCAAGGGCGAGATTTACGTTTAAGTTATGTCACTTGGCAAGAGAGAGCCAATCCTTTTGTTGTCGTTGAGTTGTTATCTCCTGGTACGGAAGATGAGGATTTAGGCAAAACCCAAAGCGAGCCAAATAAACCTCCTACTAAGTGGTTCGTATACGAACGCATTCTGCGGGTTCCCTACTATGTTGTCTTTAGTCGTTATACCAATGAACTACAGGGATTTCATTTAGTAGGCGGTCACTATGAATCAATGAATCTTACTAATGGACGCTTACCCATCCCAGAATTAAGCTTAAGTTTGGGATTATGGCAGGGATCGTTTCAGGAAATTGAGCGGTTGTGGTTGCGATGGTTTACGCTAGAAGGCGAATTGATACCCGTACCTACAGAGGAGGCGATCGCAGCCAAGCAGGAAGCGACGCAAGCAAAACAAGAGGCGGATCTGGCAAAAACAAAAGTAGAACAATTAGCAGAACGGTTGCGCCAATTAGGTGTAAATCCTGATGAGCTTGATTGAATTCAAGTCTTGTATCTACTGAAGTCACTCGTGGGTGCAAAATC
>CAZZYE010000613.1:0-5231 GCA_964658145.1 uncultured Stigonema sp. | reverse complement strand
CGTGTAACCAAGGCGACAATTGCAATTGCCAACTTACCAATTCTTCTGGCGTAAACCAGAGAGCAATTTCCCGTTGCGCTGTTTCAATAGCGTCGGAACCGTGGATGAGGTTGCGACCAATATTAATGCCAAAATCGCCCCGGATTGTCCCTAGTTCTGCGGTTAGAGGGTTTGTTGCCCCAATCATCTTTCTAGAAGCGGCGACAACGCCATCACCTTCCCAAACCATTGCTGTCACAGGACCAGAAGTGATAAATTCTACCAACCCAGCAAAAAAAGGTCTTTCCCGGTGAACGTCGTAGTGCTGTTCAGCCAATTCCCGGCTAACCTTCATAAACTTCAAACCAACAAGGGTAAAACCCTTGTTTTCAAAACGACGGATAATTTCACCCACTAGTCCGCGCTGTACGCCATCAGGCTTAATTGCTATGAATGTCCGTTCCAAAGCTATCTCCTCAAACTTAAATGAATTAGTCAATAGACCAAAGTTAAAAATCTTTTAATTCAAAAGGTTTTGACTATTGACTATTGACTGTTAACTGGTAACCAATCTGAGATTATCTCAGAACGTATCTCTAGATGCATATGCGTTCAGAGACTAATGCGCTACATTGTTAATTCGTGGGTGACACACGGAGGTCAGGAAAAAATGGGAGTTGAGTCAACTACTGCATCAGATGAGGTGGTAAAACCATCTGCCGATGGACAAAAAGTAGAAGTGAATAATCACAAGCTAAAAAAGCTATTGCCACAGAATATCACATTAGATGCATCCCGCTATTGGAAAATTGAGGATAGCGAAGAACTTTATCGTATTGAAGGTTGGGGACAGCCTTATTTTTCCATTAATGCTGCTGGTCACGTCACTGTTTCTCCCAGAGGCGATCGCGGTGGTTCTTTGGATTTGTTTGAATTAGTCAACGCGCTCAAACAGCGTAACTTAGGACTGCCCCTGTTGATTCGCTTTTCTGATATTTTGGAAGACCGCATTGAACGGTTGAATGCTTGTTTCGCTAAAGCGATCGCTCGCTACAACTACCCAGGCGTTTACCGTGGCGTATTTCCTGTCAAATGCAACCAACAGCGGCACTTAATTGAAGATCTCGTGCGGTTTGGCAAACCCCATCAATTTGGTTTAGAAGCCGGTTCCAAGCCAGAATTAATGATTGCTCTGGCAGTGCTGGATACACCTGGTGCGCTGTTAATTTGTAATGGCTACAAAGACCAGGAATACATCGAAACAGCGATGTTGGCTCAAAGATTAGGGCAAACACCGATTATCGTCTTAGAACAGGTTGAAGAAGTCGATTTAGTGATTGAGGCAAACCGCCAGTTGGGCATTAAGCCAATTGTCGGGGTTCGCGCTAAACTCAGTACCCAAGGAATGGGACGGTGGGGAACTTCTAGCGGCGATCGCGCCAAATTTGGTCTGACAATCCCCGAAATTATCCAAGCAGTTGACAAGTTACGCGAAGCTAATTTACTAGACTCCTTGCAGTTATTGCATTTCCATATTGGTTCGCAAATTTCTGCAATTAATGTGATCAAAGATGCCATCCAAGAAGCCAGCCGGATCTACGTGGAATTGGCGTTGTGTGGAGCAGATGTGAAATATCTAGATGTGGGTGGCGGCTTGGGAGTAGATTATGATGGCTCCCAAACCAACTTCTACGCCTCGAAAAATTACAACATGCAGAACTATGCCAACGACATCGTGGCGGAGTTAAAAGATACTTGTGCTGAACGTAATATTCCCGTACCAACACTGATTAGCGAAAGTGGACGGGCGATCGCCTCTCACCAGTCAGTACTAATTTTTGACATTTTAAGTACTAGTGAGATCCCAACTTCGCCACCAGAATCACCAAAAGATACAGAATCTCCCATTATCACTTACTTGTGGGAAACCTACCAATCCATTAACCAGGAAAATTACCAAGAGTTTTATCACGACGCCACTCAGTTTAAAGAAGAAGCTATCAGCCGCTTTAACTTAGGAATTTTAAGTCTTAGAGAACGTGCTAAAGCTGAGCGACTTTACTGGGCTTGTTGTCAAAAAATTCTTGGTATAACTAGGCAGCAGGAGTACGTACCTGATGAACTGGAAGACCTGGAAAAAATTATGGCGAGCATTTACTACATGAATCTTTCGGTGTTTCAGTCAGCACCTGATTGTTGGGCGATCGACCAACTATTTCCCATCATGCCTATACATCGTTTGGGTGAAGAACCAACGCAGCGAGGGATTTTAGCAGACCTTACTTGTGACAGTGACGGCAAAATCGACCGTTTTATTGATCTACGGGATGTAAAGTCAGTTTTAGAACTGCACACCTTCAAATCGGGGGAACCCTACTATTTGGGGATGTTTTTAAATGGAGCTTACCAGGAAATCATGGGCAACTTGCACAACTTATTTGGGGATACTAACGCAGTTCATATTCAATTGACGCCCAAAGGCTACCAAATTGAACACGTCGTCAAGGGTGATACCATGAGCGAAGTGGTGAGCTACGTACAGTACAACTCCGAGGATATGGTGGAAAAAATCCGCCAGCGTTGCGAACACGCTTTAGAAGAAAATCGCATCACCCTCACAGAATCTCAGAGATTGCTGCAAACCTACGAACAGAGTTTGCAGCGGTATACGTATTTAAGTAGTTAGTAGTTAGTTGTTGGTTGTTAGTTGTTGGTTGCTAATTGCTAATGGCTAATTGTTCATTGGCATTAGCAATTAGCAATTAGCCATTAGCAACTAACCACGAACAATTAGGTAGCGTTTGTCTCTAGCAATTCAGCGATCGCTTGGCGTTCAACTGGGTTATGGGTTGGCGGATCGTGACGTGCGTCGGTGATTAGCCAGTTTAAAGCAGCAGCTTGCAAATCTATCGTTGCCCCAGTCTTATCTACGCAGTAACGTCCAAATACCAGCTTATCAATCAGGCTGACTCCTGGTCCTAGTCGTGACCACTCAAAAATCACGCTGTTATCTACCATCGCACCACTACATATCCAGCAATTCTGACCAATCATCGCTGGACCGACGATTTTCGCTCCATCTTCTATCCGGGTCATGCTACCAATGTAAACTGGACCAGTGATATCTACTTTGTCCCAATTTACAGCAACATTTAAGCCAGTGTAGATGCCTGGGGCGACTTGATGACCAGGGATTTGTACGTTTTTGATTTCCCCTGACAGCACTCCACGAATTGCCCGCCAGTAGTCTGGTACTTTACCAATATCTACCCATTCAAATTCCATAGGGATGGCGTAGAAGGGGGCACCAATTTCCACTAGTTTCGGGAACAACTGACTACCAATGTCATACTCCACCCCAGAGGGTATGTAGTCCAGCACCTCCGGCTCAAAGATGTAAATACCTGTGTTAATGTTGGTGCTTAAAGCTTCTTCTACCTTAGGTTTTTCTTGGAAAGCTTTGATGCGACCATTATCATCGGTAACGACTACACCGTAGCTAGAAACTTCTTCCCGTGGAACGGATTTCATCACAACTGTAGCGATCGACCCTTTAGATTTATGCCACTTTACCGCAGCTGTTAAATCTAGGTCAATCAAAGCATCGCCACACAATACCACAAAGGTATCGTCAAAAAATGGCGAGAAGTCCTGAATCCGCCGCATCCCACCTGCGGAACCCACAGCTTCCCCTACTAATGTCCCATCAACAATGCGCCCTTCAAAAGAATAGGCAATCTGTACGCCAAACCTCTGACCGTCACGAAAATAGCTTTCAATTTCTTCTGCCAAATGGCTAACGTTGACCATAATTTGGTCAAAACCATGCTGGCGTAATAGTTCGAGTAAAAATTCCATCACTGGTTTTTGCAGGATGGGCATCATCGGTTTGGGCATTGTGTAGGTAATCGGACGAACGCGAGTACCCTTACCTGCTGCGAGAATCATCGCTTTCATATCTGTTTATTCCTCAACCAGCGGCCAGTTTACTTTCATTAAGTGATACTTCATCATCGGTTTATTTCCGTTCTAAGTCATCGCTAAAAGCACGGATAACAGAAATTTTTAGATTTGATCGAACTATGGGCATAGCAAGATGACATGCGATCAGTCATCTTTTCAATTTACTCGCATTTTAGAGTTTGTTGAAGTAAAATTTAGAATTCATCTGTATTGCTAAGTGACAGTACCTTAGAACACAGTTGTATGCACGGTTTTACTTGTGTTTGAGCGCATCTGTAAGTAATCGAATTTGGATATCCTGGTAAAACTCCTCTTGAAATAGCTCTACCTTGGATTGAGCCGAAAGCAGTAAAAGCGCCCAAAAAACACTAATAAGATGGCTATGTTCCTCAGAACCACTGTGATTTGCTTGTTTAGTTTGAGTCCACAACTCTACTAGCTGTTCCAGATTCAACCAATTTTTTTGCTCACGAAGGTCCTGTGCTTGTCTATGTAACACTTGCTCTAGTTCAAAAGCCACTTCCGTCAAATTTTCCTGGTGAGCTAACTCCAGCGCCGCCCGCATATTTTCGAGACTGGGCTGACGCCTAGGACGGACTGGTTTGTCGTCTTTTTGTACTAGTTTCAGCTGTTGTGCCATCAGCTGCAATTGGTCGATCAACTCTTGCAGAGTTACGCGGCGTTTTGGTGGTGGTAATGCCGCCGGACGACGACGCAAGTGCCGCTCTAATTGCAGCCGGTGGCTGTGATGTTGTACACCATCTTCACTTAATAACGAGAGGTCATCGACAACAGCCTCTTGTTCATCGGCTGCTGATTGCAATTGCATTAAAGTGTTTGCCTTGAATAATACAAGCATAGACGCTGACAAAAAAGCTTGCCCAGATTGGGATAAATCAGCTTCATAACCTCGGGAAGTTGCCTCCGGTGTCATTAGCTCTAAGTAGCGATCAATCACCGAAATCACCTGAACATCCCAAGGGTCTATTTCCCCCTGTTCAGCCTGGTGAATAAGTAGTGTAATTGTTTCCAATAACTCAGAAGCATCCATCAACAAGTTTTTGTTAGTTGTTAGTTGTTAGATGTTAGTGAGCCAGCGCTCTCCGGAGGGTTTCCCGACAGAGGCGACTGGCGTTAGCGACGCTCGTAGCGTCACCCGAAGGGTTGTTAATTGTTAGTTGTTAGTGAGCCAGCAAGCAGTACGTCTTTTGTGTTTCCCCGAAGTTCGCGCGCTCGTAGGAACCCAACGCCCTTCGGGTTGTGAGTTGTGCTACTAACGACTAACGACT
>CAZZYE010000612.1:0-5238 GCA_964658145.1 uncultured Stigonema sp. | reverse complement strand
GCGCGATCGCTCCAGAGTTGCCACATCAATTCCTAATCTTTTAGCCAGATTTTCCCCAGTATAAGGTTGAAGTTTTACCTGTGGAGGATGGTAGTTGAAAGCTTGCCTCCTGGGGCTTGTTTGTTGCCGCTGCCCAAGTAAGGCTAAAGCTCCTTCAGTTTGTGCCAACCGTAATGCCATCGCTTCAAGCTTCTGCTCCAACGCTTCAAGTCTCTGTTTTGAGCTATCGTCTACACCATTTTCCACACGCTTATCTATACGACTTTCCAGATAATTCAATTGAGTTTCCAGTTGGTGTAGACGAGTTTCTATACCACTTTCTGTACTATATGCCACCCCGTTTGCGGACAGTGCCTCGATCCTGGTGATTAGCGGATTTATAAGGTCTTCTGTAATGTTGTCTACACCGTTATATGCTTTACCTAAAACGTGATGTAGACCTTGAATTACCAAGTCCGTTGCTGTAGTGTTTAGCTTCTTAGCTTTTGCCCTGAGTGCTGTTGTCAATGGTTTGGGCAGCTTAAAGTTAATAGATTCTCGTTCAATTTTTGCCATGTCTACACCTGCTTATATACCAGGGTGTAGATAGTTTACAGCATGAGCGAGGTTATGTTGTGGGTTCGTCCGAGTGTCGGTTCGCGGACTAATTGAAAATTATGTTTGTGTAACCAGAGATGCTTTCGTAGTACACTGGCTCAAGCACCCAAGAGAATTATTGCCCCAAAGTCAAATCCAGTATAAATTTTGCTCCTTTTATTGTGAATTGAGCAGAAAATTTCAATTAGTCTGCGAATTTTGCAGGAATTTTACACATACTCCGCGATAAATTTTCATTTAGTCGGCGACATGAGGAGCCAGAACCCTTATAGCTCAGTTAAAAATTTTTCACATAGTCCGCGAACCGACACCGAGAACCCACAGTAATTATGAGTGCATTCAGTTTACCAGCCCAGAAACGCCTTTGCTTGAGTCATTTGAATAATGGTTCAAGTTATTTCCATCTCCTTCATTTTAACTGGTTCTCTGGAATTTGGTTCTAAGACAGGGGATTGTAGTTGGGCTGATTGCTGATGAAGGATAATCATCTCCTGCAATTGCAGTGCCCCTGCTTCTGTAAGGGGTAGAATTTCGTCTCCAGTATGAATATTGCCTTTGCAGATGGTTCGTTTGGACTCTGTTCGCACGAAGAAGTCGCCATTGGGTTGCACGTAAGCAGTCCAACTGTTACCAATTTTGAACTGTTTGGTTTCAGTATTATCAGGTTCTATTTCTTGCGTCCGTTTGTACGTAGTGCTGACAGCTTCAAAGAGCAAGTCTTGCATTTCTTTGCGCCAATTTGAGCTAACGTTATCTTGTTCAGTAGTGTCGATCTGAGTTTCGCTCCCTGCTGCGTTTAAGCGAATAGAATTAGGGTCAATATTAAGTACAACGGCAGCACCCTTTGGTTCCAATGAAGCTTGGAATGTGGTGCCGATAGGTAGTTTAGGGGTGTCAGGGGCGAAGGTTCCCAGATTTTTCCCATCAATTTGAATAATGGGGATACCATTGTAGCGGTAAAATTCCGGGTGCGATTCAGTCAGATTGAAAGTGCCGACTTCTAGGGTGACTTTCTGCTTTTTCCATTTTTTAGTAGCAAAGTCTTCATTGGCATAGTCGTTGTATTTTATGCCTAGCACTTTTATTTCCTCAAGTTGAAACTGTTGTAGTTGTTCTACAATTTCGTTCATGAATAAGTGGTAGGCGATCTGCGCTTCGCAGCAGCGCTTCGCTATCGCTGCTTTTCCCGGTTCAGTTCTCGATTCCACCCAAGCGCAGTCAGCAGGCGGGACAATCATTACATTGTCGGGCATTTTGATTTTGTCAATGTCGTTGTAGTTATTGCCGTATCTAGCTTCTAGCTTTTCGATTTGTAGTGGTGATAAGTCTAGTAAGGCAAACTCGACTAGCGGTAATCCGGGGTGAACTGTTGCCTCATATTCTATGCCTTTCTGGTCGAGAGATTCTTTCCATTCATTTACTTTCTTTCCAAATGGAACTTGTAGGATATAGATATCTCGCGGGAGAGCATCATGGAGTAACTCGTAGTCTGGTTCAAGGGAAAATGTGATTTTTAGGGTTTTGGCGATTTTTAGACATTCCTCTCTATGGCTATCGATGTCGAGTTTGGTATGTTGGGTATGCCAGGTAGCAGCGGCGGCACGGAAGCGTTCTTCTTTTGTGGGGAACAACTCATCGATTTCAGCACGGTAGCTATCGTAGAGTTTCCCTAACTCTTCATTGAAGGCGTCTTTGTCGTCTCCAATTCGCTATCGCGATGGCGGCAATGTCTTGTTTAGATCGTTTTTTGAGTTCTTCTGCCCATTCTAGTTCGTCTATGCCGAATGTCTCTTTGGGGAACAGATACCGAAATTCGTGGCGATCGCGGTGTCGAATACGCGTCGCTTGCCAGTGAGGATTTACCGCTTCTCTTGGGATGACATTAATCGGGTTTGGTTCTTCGGCTGGCATAGGGAAGGTTTTGTAAAGTCGGTCGTCTTTTTTGAAGTCGAAGAAGTAACTTGGATGAGCTTCCGACCATTTTTTAGAGTCTCTTAGCAAGTTTTCCCCGTCAATTTCCTTGACATCCTCCAAGCGTTCTGCACTTTTTTGGTAATCAACTTCAGGCTGTAGTGCTATGAACAGGCGGTTCAGCAGTCTTGTTTTCTTCCGCTCAAACAATCGGGGGTTTTCATCTTCATTTGGGACTGACGACTGGACTCGTCCAATTGTTGTGGCGACCAGACCGATTTTATTCTGGGAACTGGCTGCGGCTATGCTCGACAAAGTTTTATATTTTTGTTCCCCATTTTTATCTTTGACTGCGGTGTAGGGAACTTTAGGACGCTGTTTAACTTCAGCATAGCGCCTGGGTTCTCCGGCGCGTAGAGTTTCAGCAGCAATGTGGGGCAGCATCTTGGATGGAGCAATTACCATCTGGTCGCCGTCAAAGTCAGCTTGGTGGTATTCTTCAGCGTCTTTTGGCTGCATGAAGACAACACCTTTATATTTTATTAGTTCTGGTTTGTGAACATTTGTATAACGTCTGATGTTATCGCTAGAGACAATTGGAAAGCGAGTGGTGATAATGTCACCTTCTGGCAGGTGAGGTACGCAAATTGTCCCTCTTTCCAAGTCTGTACATGGCATAGCCATCCCAGAACTAAATTTGAAAGCTCCCTTGATTGCTAGGTCGCACCAGCGATTAGCAACGTATTGTCGCATGGCATCAGCAACAAAGGGGCTGTCAAGCAAAAGACCGAATTTGTCGTTGCGTAGCAGAGTAACGAGCCGTAATTCTTGTTGCTCTTGGTTTTTATCAGTATTTTCATTATTAGATGAGTCGTCATCAACTGAGAGTTCAGCATGTTCCCTGGCACGCTGCTGTTTCAAGTCGTACTCTTTAACGATATGTTTAGCTAGGGTGAGGGGATTGCGTTGGAGCTTAGCTAGTTCTTCGGCTTCAAATTGGGTTGATAACGCAAAGTCCTTCCTGAGAGCCTCTTCACTATACCAGATGCTAAATTGCCAACTGTTGTCATAGTTGGTTACCTTGGCATTTCCCCGATTACCCAAAGCACTTATGGGAAACTCATATTCGCCGCAAGGGATTAGATCGGGTAGCTGTGTTTTTTTGATCCCTTTAATTGAGGAGCGATCCATGACAATATCAAATCCTTCTGCATCTATTGTGGCATTGGGTAGTAAAGTGCCTTTAGCCAAGAAACTGGTTGGGGATCGCTCTGGGTTATCTGCCCAATTTTCTAGCCAAGCAAAGCGAAATTGGAAAGGTCGGTTGGCGAAACCTCCCATAAGTTTGGCAAGGCTGGGTGATATTTGTCCGTGACAGTCTCCGGTTTTATATTTTTCGGCTTCAGCTTTCTCTTTGGGGTCTTTGCTGTTATAGTCTACAATCTTGATCCGTAGACCTTCAATTTGCTCTGCTCCCTTAAAGCAATTACTGACTAACAGAGAACCATAGCGACAGGCAGTATCTTTTTCAGTTTGGAAGAGTTTGCCTATTTTGGCGCGGAGTTCATCATCTGCAAAGTAGTAGTTGTTGCCAGAACTAAAGGCGAGTTTTCGTTGTACCCCATCGAAGGTTCTGGATCTTAAATGTTTGGGGTCGGGGTTTTTTGAGTCAATTTTGACCAGTACGAGAGATTCAAGTTCTTCTGGTTCAAACATGAGTTCCAGAAGAGAGTTTTTGATAATTTCTGGTTCAGAAAGGAACTTTCCTTTACCGTTTTTATAAGAGCCGTCGAAAACTTTGATTTTAAGACCGATGTCTTGAGCGACTTCTGTTGTTGGTATCATTGTTAAATTATTATTGATTGCTATTGTTAACTATAGAAACATGGGTTTTCTAGGCTTAACATAAGACAAGTCTGTTAGTGATTAGTCGTCAGGAGGATTCTGGAGGATTAGTCTGCCTGTAGTATTCTGGAGAAGTGATTTCGGGTGAATGCAATTATGTATATTGGTAACGGACGGGATGGAAAACTACCTTTGAAAGTCTCGGACTTGGAACTGGAGGACGATGGGCTGTTGGAGGATGAAGATCCGGCTGAAGTTGTAGAAATTTCTCCAGGCGAGTTAGAGAAGATAGGAGCAAGGATTGGTAAAGTTAGGTTTGAGCGGGAGAATATGGATATGGATGAGCGCCTTAACCTTTATCCGGACGATATTGACCGGATTTAATGGCACACGCTTTTTCCAAGTGTGGGGAAGTATAAAGATGTTCAGCCCAGTTTCTCCTATTTTTTAGGTTCACTTACAAACTATGCAGCGATCGCTGCATAGTGGGCGTAGTGTTACGGAAGCTGCTATCTGAAATTTGGCGACTCTACCTACAACGCTTTGCGATTGACCACTGGTATCGATAATGCTTTGCTCCAAGGAGCGTTCTGTTTAGTATGACACATTATGTTACGGATTTATGCAATTTAGTACTTAGTCTAAAGTCCAGTATTCAGCTAGAGAACGTCATTGCAGAGAAGGCTTCCCAAGTTAAATACAGACAGCATTGATAATGGATAAAGCGGAATATACTAGTTCAGGCACTACCTAACGGTCTTTGTAGTCTACCTAAGGTGCTAGTCCTCACGGTGCAAAAAAATGTTTAAATGGAGTGCAGCACCTTCTGACTAGGCTGTTGACTTTGAGGGGGTTAAAGTGTTATTTTTTCATGCAGAAACTATG
>CAZZYE010000611.1:2245-5244 GCA_964658145.1 uncultured Stigonema sp. | reverse complement strand
GCAAAACAGCCAGAGTATCAGCAGTTATTTTATGCTTTAGGGAAACTCGCACCCTACTGCGGTACTGGTCACAAAACTACTTTTGGGTTGGGACAAACACTTTTGGGTTGGTCATCTCAGGTTGCGCCCAATGTACCCGATGTCGAAAGTTTACTGGCGAAACGAATTGAGGATTTAGCAGAAATTTTTAAGGCACAACGCAAGCGCACAGGGGGAGAACGCGCGGAGGAAATAGCCTTAAAATGGGCGACAATTTTGGCACGGCGAGAAATGGGAGAGTCATTGCAGGCGGTGGCGGAAGATTTGGGGATGCCTTACGAAACGGTAAAGACTTATGTCAAGTTGGCGCGTAAGGCTTTGAAAAATCCAGAGTAATTTGTTATGGTGCTGCGCGTAAAAGCAGAACCTTGAAAAGCAACTTTTCTTGTAGGAACTTCCGCTGTTGAGGAGCGATCGCATCTCCCAATCGAGTGAAGAGGACAATTGCTCATTACCCAGATACTTTGTTCGTTACTGCCTACTACCCGAGATGGGCTTCAATTAGAGCGATCGCCCCTGTCTTCAGTCCCGTATCGCCAGTTCCAAATAACCGTCGATGGGCAAACGCTCCATCAATTAACAGCAGTAACTGTTGACCGAGTTCTTGGGGACGCTTGACTCCCACTTGTTTAGCAAGTTTCGTGAGGCTAGAGCGCACTTGCTGTTTGTGGGCTACAGCCACTTGATGAGCTGGATGATTCAGGTCTGGATACTCTGTCATCGTAATCAGAAATGGACAACCATAACAGTCTGGTCGTGCCAGCAATGCTTCGATCCATTCAAAAATGCCGAGCAGTTGCGCTTTCGGATCGTTGGCATACTGAATCTCGACGACGGCTATCGCCTCCCAAAACCGCTGATTTCGTCCTTCCAAATACGCCACAATCAAATCATCCTTTGATGGGAAGTAACGATACAATGTCGTCTTCGCTACCCCCGACTTGACAATGATCGTATCAACCCCACTGACATGAATTCCTTCCCGATAAAACAGCTCATCTGCTACCTGAAGAATGCGCTCACGGGGCGGAATTTTTGTTTCGTTTTGGTCAGAGGCGCGTCTCGGCATTCAATCCTCCTGCTGGCATTAATCAATTTTTTGAATTCTCCTTGACATGATACAGACCTGTCTGTTCTTCTGCAATTGTTAATTAATACAGACCTGTCTGTTTTTTTGCGGGAGATAGCAAAATGTTTCAGCAATTGTCAGGGAAAAAAGTTGTAATCATTGGAGCCAGCTCAGGGATTGGTCTCGCATCTGCGAAAAAGACAGCAGAACTTGGAGCTGATGTAGTGATATCGAGTCGTTCACAAGACAAATTGGACAGAGCCAAGGAATCAATTCCAGGTAATCTAAGAGCGATCGCCGCCGATATGCTGAATGAGGATTCGATGAATTCCTTTTTCGAGCAGGTCGGCAACTTTGATCACCTTGTTGTTACGGCTATTGCAGATGAAAATCTACTGCGATCGCCACTTTCAACAATGTCAACAGCAACCGCGCAAAGGGGTTTAGAGAAATTCTGGGGTTCGTTCTTCGCGGTACGTGCGGCAGTAAACCACATCGCGCCGGATGGTTCTATCACCCTGACTTCGAGCGTTTCCATCTTCAAGCCTTCAAAAACTGGAGGAGTTTCGGTCATGTCAGCCGCGAGTGGGGCAGTCGCAGCTTTTGGTCGATCTCTGGCTGCTGAACTGGCACCGATTCGGGTCAATGTGGTTGCACCAGGAGTTGTGGATACCGATGTGTGGAGCAATGCTAGCGAATCAGAAAAAACCGATCTTTCCAAATGGGCTTTTGAGTCGCTTCCAGTACAACACCTTGGGCAGCCAGAAGAGCTTGCCCATGCCATTTTGGGCTTGATGACTAATACATACATCACAGGAGTCATTTTACCTGTAGATGGTGGCTTGATGCTGCTGTGACATTTCCCCGACCGAGGTCTGAACCAAGTATCTGTTCAAGCATGACCAAATAATTCGTAATTTGTAATTCGTAACTCGTAATTAATTAATTAAGGGGCAGAGCAACTTGCCGCGCTTCGCAAAGCAGCGCTACGCGATTTGTTTATGAAAAATAAAAAAAGCAACTTTTTATCCCTTGGAAGTGCATTTATGCATGGGGTAATTACGAATTAAGAACTACGAATTACGAGCAGGGAGATAGCGACGTGACTTTAGACTGATTTTAAGGAGAATGCGTTTTATGTCAGAACAACTTGTAAGCAACCTGTCATCAAATCCTGTAACTTACTCTCGGCGCTGACCTGAAAAATCAGCGAGTGCTAGTCATTGGTGGTAGTAGCCGAATGGGATTAGAAGTTGCCCGATTAACAGCAACACTAGGGGCTGAAGTGGTTATTTCGAGCCGTTCTGAAGCAAAACTCAAAGCTGCCGCAGCCCAATTGACTGGAAATATCCAAATATATACAGCAGATGCGGCTCAAGCGCTTGCGGCTGAGCAATTACTGAAGGATCTAGCTCCTCTGGATCACATTGTCGTCACTGCCTCTAGCAATGCCTCTGCCAGCAGTATTGTGGATACTTCACCTGCAATAGCGCAAGCCGCCTTTAGTCGCCTTTGGATGTGTTATCATGTTCTGCACTATGCTCCCGGAGTGGTGCGTTCCTCTGGTTCAATCACGCTGCTATCTGGCAGTAGTGGTCGGCGTCCAACTGTTGGATATGGAGTTTGGGGGAGCTTACATGGTAGCATTGAAGCACTCGCTCGTGCGGCGGCGTTGGAATTGGCTCCTATTCGAGTGAACATCGTTTCACCAGGCGGCATAGGACTGCATCCCGATCGCCAATTGACGCATTATTTAGGACAGCCTGTAGACGTTGCCAAAATGGTACTGGCTGTGATGACAAATTCCGCAATGACCAACGCTGTGATTGATGTGGATGGGGGTGAACGATTGGGCACCTGGTCTGTAGAGTAAGGCTAACTCAGTTGCAGA
>CAZZYE010000611.1:0-2235 GCA_964658145.1 uncultured Stigonema sp. | reverse complement strand
TCCCTAATAGGGATTTTAACTTACCAATTACCATGCATCACATAAGTCTAACTAGCAACTTGGGTTAGTACCTCAGATGAAAACAAGAATGCGATCGCCCCACACGAAGATAAAGCACCGTCCCACTGATAACCTCGCTACTTTTCCCCCTCCATGCCGAATTGCCACATCATAAAGGTAAAAATGTCGGCTCGTTCTTGGAGACGTTGCATTTTGGTTGAGCCTGCGCCATGTCCCGCTTCATAGTCAATGCGGAGTAAGACAGGTTTACCACTGGCTGATGCCGCTTGAACGCGTGCCGCAAATTTGGTCGATTGCCAAGGTTCGCAGCGCGTGTCAGTGATGCCGTGTGTAACCATCATCGCTGGATAATGAACGTCATCTTCAATATGCAAAAAAGCATCCATTTCATAGAGAGCTTTGAAACCTGCGTGACTCTCACAACTCCCAAATTCGCGGATATTATTCACTCCGTTGGGGGTCGTTTCAAACCGTACTGGATTCAAGCAGCCTACTCGTAGTATTGCCACAGCAAACAGATCAGGACGCTCTGTGATGGCTCTGCCGATTGTAATACCACCTGCGCTTACACCTTCACCCGCTAGTAATGCTTGCTTCGTGTATTTGTTTTCGATAAGATATTCGGCACAGGCGATAAAATCTTTCCAAGTATTGGGTTTGGTTTGTTGAAATCCCGCCCGATACCACTCTTCCCCTTTTTCGCCACCGCCGCGCACATGGGCAAATGCGGCAATGCCACCTTTTTCATACCATGCATAATCTTGGTGTTGATAGCATAGGTACAATGAAAAGCCGTAAGCTCCGTAACCAGTCAGCCAGCATGGATTTGAGCCGTCGAGCTTAATTCCTTTTTTGTAGACAATCGAAAGCGGTACCAACGTCCCATCATGCGATCGCACCTCAACTTCAAGAGCAATTAAATCATCCGGTGCATCATATTTACCTTTTGGTTGTAAAAGAGTCTCCACAAAACTTTCTGTTTTCGGATCGTATTCATAAATGTTGTTGGATCTCGTCCAAGAGGTCATATTTAGCAGAATCCCCTCCAGTCTAGGGTCATTTCTTGACAATCTTTGGTCGTTGCCAAAAAAACCGACTATTCCATCAAAGGGAAGTTTTAGTTCTGTCGCCGCGCCACCGTAAGGAATGCGAATCACCTTATCGATATTATTACCATCCAGCAGCACATAGAGTGCATCTTTAGCTGCAAATATGTTGTTTACGGTTCTGTCAGTTTGCTCTAGAACCGATTCAGCTTTTGAAAGGTTCGGGTTTTTTAAAGAAGTTTTGACAATCTTGTAGCGAGGTGCATTTTTGTGTGTCATTAGATACAAGTCTTCTCCATGCACCTCAAAGATGACGACTTCATCTGTTACATCGCAGACCTTCTTCCACTCCGGTGCGCCACGCTCGAATGAATCAAGGGTAGCAACATAGAGGTCAATTTCCTTCTGTGTGCCGTAGAGAACGACCGCAAACAGACAGTCGCAATTCGGGACAGTGACGATAAATGGAGACGCTACGGTCGAAACATTGACTCTTGGGGAAATTTCATGTCCGAGTATGACTTTGTCTTTTTTTATATCAGTGCCCAGCTTGTGCAAATAGACGAGACTCATTTGATATTTTTCAGTGACTGCCATACCCTCTTTCATCTCTTGGTCACGGGTGTAGAAGAATGATTGGTTATCGGGCAACCAACTCCCACCCCAACGCATCCGAGATATTGGTTGATCTACATCTTCCAGAATTTCAGTATCAATCGTATACAGCGAAGTTTCTTCCGAGCCGCTAGCCGCAATACCATAAATCACATATCGACCATCCCACGATGGCATAAAGCGATTAATTGCGTGTGGCTTACCTGTTTCTTGTCTGAATTTGTCAGGATCGACCAAGAGTATTTCGTTGCCGTCCATACTGCCACGCATGTACAGTTTCCACACATCGTCTTGCGCTCCACATTTGAGGTAGAAAACTTTGCCGTTGGCAAATCGCAAAACACAGTTCAACTTGGACAGAATGTTCGCATCTAATTCCATCATGCGGTTGAAAAAGGTGTTGCGCTCAGGCAGTTGTGTAAGCACATGGGTTGTAAAATCAGCTTGCGCTTTCACCCAATTCTGCACCTCTTCATCTTTGAAGTTTTCCATGTAACGGTAATTGTCCGTTACCTTCGTGCCGAAGTAGTCGTCTGTTATGGGTTTGATAGGG
>CAZZYE010000610.1:0-5258 GCA_964658145.1 uncultured Stigonema sp. | reverse complement strand
AGTGGCACAACAGGTGGTAGTGGCACAACAGGCGGCTCTACTGGTGGCAGTGGCACAACAAGTGGCAGTGGTTCTACAGGCGGCTCCAGTGGAAAGCGGCACAATCGAAAGCACACTGGAACGCATCAAAATACTAGTGGTTCCAACGGTACAACAAGCGGACAAAATACTAGTAAAGGTGTCAGAGGGCTGTGGTAAATTCTCAAGGAATTTCCTAAGCAAACTTTGACAATGTTCTTTAGATTACCAAAATTACTTCTAATACCTAGTGGTGAGAATTCGCTGGTTATTAGGAGTAATTTTTCTATAGACTAATCTAAAGATAGATGTTTAAATAGACTTAAATACTTAAGATTTTGCTGAAAAAATTAAATTCTTAAAATGTTCAAGCAATCAATCAGGTTATTTATTATAACTTATGCATTTTTGTCATCTTATAATCAGCATATATCATTAGCTTCTGATTTAATTGTAAATTCTAATCATTCATCCAACAATTCAGTTAGTAAACCTACTGACCAGAGCGAAGATTTAGTTACTCAACCTATTCACTTAAAAATCAGTCTTAGCCGCCATCAAGTAACTGTATATGAAGGCAAACTCCCAATTAAAAGCTATCCGATTGCAGTCGGTCGGCGAGGCTGGGAAACCCCAATAGGGAATTTCCAAGTAACTGAAATGTTGGAAAATCCTACTTGGATAAACCCTTTAACAGATAAGTCCATCCCAGGAGGAACCCCAGAAAATCCTCTTGGTCATTACTGGATTGGATTTTGGACAGACGGTAGAAATTCGATTGGCTTTCACAGTGCCCCTAATCCTGAGTCAGTAGGCAAAGCCGCCTCACACGGTTGTATTCGGATGTACAGCAAGGATGTTGAGGATTTATTCCATAAGGTGAGTGTTGGAACACCAGTCTCTGTGGTGCGATAGCTTAAGAAAGCATTATTAGTCAGGATTTAAGTATGGAAAAGCGACGCTTAGGTAAATCGGATGTGCAAATCACACCCATCCTGATGGGAACTTGGCAAGCCGGTAAAAAAATGTGGGTGGGAATTGAGGATGCTGATTCGATTAAAGCCATCCGCGCCGCGTTTGAAGCTGGGATCACCACAATTGATACCGCTGAAGTCTATGGTGACGGACACTCGGAGCAAATTGTTGCTGAAGCTGTATCTGATGTGCGTGATTCTGTGGAATATGCTACAAAAGTTTTTGCCAACCATCTGAAGTACGATCAGGTGATTGAAGCTTGCGATCGCTCCCTGAAAAACCTCAAAACAGACTACATCGACCTTTACCAAATTCATTGGCCCTCAGGTTCGTTCAATAGTGAAATTGTCCCTATTGAGGAGACAATGAGCGCTTTAAACCACCTGAAAGAGCAAGGGAAAATACGTGCCATAGGAGTTTCCAATTTCTCCCGCGCCCAACTGGAAGAAGCAGCAAAGTACGGACGTATTGATAGCTTACAACCGCCTTACTCTCTGTTTTGGCGGAAGGTAGAAAAGGATACAGTACCTTATTGTATCGAAAATAATATTTCCATCCTTGCTTACTCACCTCTTGCTCAGGGATTGTTGACAGGTAAATTTGAACCAGGTCATAAATTTGACCCACAAGATAACCGTGCTAAGAATAAGCTGTTTCAGGGAGAAAACTACGAACACGCACAACAAGCTTTAGAAAAACTGCGCCCTATTGCCGATCGCCATAATTGTACCCTTGCTCAATTGGCGTTGGCGTGGTTAATAGCCCAACCCCAAACTCAGGCGATCGCAGGTGCGCGTCATCCCGAACAAACAACAGCAAACGCACAAGCTGCTTCTGTTCAACTATCTGCTGCTGAACTTCAAGAAATCGACGCCATAGGGCGGATTGTCACAGACCATTTAGACGACAACGCAGTTATGTGGGAGTGGAGTTAATATTGGCAGAAATTTTCACAAAATCTGCACACTTATTGAGAAGTTAAACAACTTGTAAACTTCAGTAAACAAAGGATTGCTACTTCTCCTCTGGGTGATAAGTTAATAAATAGGACACCAAAAAAGCACAACCAAACCAAAGAGGGCAAATGACTTGATGTCCCCCGTCATCAGCCCAAGCAAATTTGAGCATAGCGATATTTAAGTGGCATAGCGCCGGAGTAAGAAGGCTTCGCCAAATCCCAAAGCGGAAAAACATAAATATGCTAGAGTTTGCTCATAGTCCTGTCCACCTTAGTTGTTGACTTTTTCTGTTTCTTAACTGTCATTACTTGAACAGTAATAAGTTTAAAAAAAACCTGGTTACCTTGACCAGGTTTTGGCGTTTTGAGGCATGACTTACGACAGCCTTGTCTGCTCAAGGGATTTCTATTGGTTGACGGCTTACTCCTGCCATATTTTTCAAATCAACAATAGTATATTCACCAATAAATTCACCAAGATTTAGTCTTTCTATTTCCTCAGCCCAAGAAAAGCCTTTGTATTCTATACCCCAGTCCATGATTGTACGCTTTGCTTGAAATTTGTCATGTAGTTTTTGTGCTAATTCAGCATACTTATTCTTAGTTTCTTCACCACCTCTTTCAAATGCTCTCTCCATCATTGAGATTTTTATAGCTTGTATGATTTTCCTATAGGGTACACCTTTGTAGGCAACAGTCATCACAAATTCTGGCATGGAGTATGCTATGGCTCCAAAAGTAGACCATTGTGCCAAAGTAGCTAAAGCAATACTAGGTTCCGTAATGTACTCCGGCTCTGGTTCTTCTTGGTGAGTTTCATTAAGTATAAGCATTGAATCTTCATCTAAGACTCCCCCCATTTGTTCAAGAATCTCATGGGTGTCATAGACAGCCTTCTGTACCTGAATGCCATTAGGTATAAGTACAAATATTTGGTATGGTTCACTCATAATTTTGCCTTATAATCCAACACGGGGTTCTACATCTTTGTCTATTAACCATTGAATTAGTCTGGGGTCTACAGGCGGATTGCTAAAATGGAAGACAACTTGCTTGGCTTTTGTGAGCAGTTCATTGCCTTCAGAATCAAGATAGCGCCATTTGGGATTAGCACGCCGCTCACGGTATCTCTTTGTTTCAGTCATCTGTCTTAAGTCTTCATCCTCAAGTTTCTTTTTATTAGAATAATCTCCTCCTTTAACCTGAATAATTTCGTTTTCAGTTTCGATGTCAATTTCAGTTAGTTCTCCTGTTTGTTTCCCCGTCCGAGGGATCGGCTTACCGAGCGCTTCAATTGTCTCCCCTCTTTGAATTGCATTCAAGGCAATTCTTGCCTCTTGAATTAAGGATTTTTGCTTATTCGGGTCTACATTGGGCAACTTACTGATTAAATTTGCTCCACCAGGCAATTCTTGAATAATGGCAATTTCATCGTCTAAAAGCTCTTCAGTCGGTACAGCCACTCGTGTCTTTGTTTTTTTTACTTTAGAATTAATTTTGCCATCAATTGCCTAGTACCCTGGAATGAGCTGACTTTTCACGTCATGTGGAAAAACCAACGCAAAACCTAACCCCCCAGCCCCCTTCCCTTAAAGGGAAGGGGGAGAATTCAAAGCCTCTCTCCTGAAAGGAGAGAGGAATGGAAGCGAGGTTTTCCAGATAAGAGTGAAAAGTAAGGGAATGAGAGCCGATTGCCAGGGATAACAACTAAATCTTGGAGCCATAGCGTCATTGGTTTTCCTTCAGGATACTAGACACAATTGATGCAAAGCTATGAAGATCGCCTCAAAGTGGATGAGGCGCAAAGAAGAGTGCGATCGCACGTTGTGGTAAGTCAAGAGAGAGTCATCGCCCGTCCTTTTCCAAAATGCATGACTCTGGTTGACCTTCAATTCTCGTGATTCCCTTCGGGATAGCTTCGCTTCATGCATCTTTTGGCTCTACATCATTATAAATGACGGACATGATGCTTTTTGGTTTGCGCCCTACGGTAGTTTCTCCCTTAGAGAAAGCCAATGCTTAAGTTCTTCGTTTAAAGCATACTTGTCACTATCAGCTAACACTGAGATGACTCCTAAACGATTCTTGATACGTCTTAACTCTCGAATTTCTTCAAGCTTACAGATTCTCCAATTAGCTGCCTTTTGTGCTGCTGAATCGTGGGTCATTATCTGGTGATCATAGAACCAGTGAATAATCGCGTCTATGTCGAGAACGGGATGATCGGGAACGGAACCAAGTTTTGCTATCATAGCAGATCTTAGTAACATTGACGAAATCATCAAAGACTCTCTCGCGTTGCTGTTTGCCGTTTCAGTTGCCAGTTGTTCGTAAACGGATATTGCCACTTCTGCCCATGTTACGTTCTTAGTAGACTGGCTTTCAAAAGCTGCTGCCTCAGCCAAGCCCAACCAGTTAAATTCTGCTGATAACTTGAGTGAATCCGATTGTGTGCGTCTCAGCCAAGCCCGCACGGAAGCAGCATCTTGTTGCAGCAGATCATTCAATAGAATCGTAGACTGGGATTGAATCATAATTATTCACTGACTAAGTAAGTCGGCGTAAATAAACACAACTATCTGTTAGGGCTGTTAGTAGTTAGTAGGGGCGAACGGCCGTTCGCCCGTACAGTTGTTAGTTGGCTGACAGCCTCTTAACAGAAGTTAATATAGTGATGTTTTATTATGCCTACCTACTTAAATAATAGTTTCTGTAGCAGTTGCTGGATCGATGCCAAGTTGTCTAAAAGCTTCTTTTCCAATCTCCAAGCTATCTGGAGTTGGGCGGAAATGACCACTACGATTACTAATCTCCAGCATCACATATTGACCGTTGCTGCCAACAATTTCTGCCTCGCCTACAGCTAAAACTGGATCGCCGCGAGTCAGAACTGTGTGCGGTATCTCCTGCTTATTCACAACTTTGGGAATAATAACGAGTTCTCCTGCGGTTGTCACTGCCCATTTAATAGTTCCTTGATTGATTGCCTCGTCAAATCCCATATCTCCTACTTTGAGAGGTTTGAT
Organism: uncultured Stigonema sp.; assembly: GCA_964658145.1. GTDB lineage: Bacteria > Cyanobacteriota > Cyanobacteriia > Cyanobacteriales > Nostocaceae > Stigonema. The sequence goes on along the minus strand of CAZZYE010000610.1, from coordinate 281 downwards.
ACCAAGGCTATCTGCGTACGCGGAGTTCTGCCTCTAGGTGATCGCGCTGCTGATTCTCGAAGGGATTATAGTTTTCATCCCGTGTCATCCAATTATCATGCCTGACCTTACTACTTTATCCGCGAACCACTTACGTGTTTCATCGGACACCCTCTGAGTAAAATCCACAACAATTTTTCTTAGAGGTACAAATTTGCCTATTTTACAATCTTTCTTGACCTTCTATAGCAATCCTATTTCAGTTGTGAAAATTCCAGAAATACACGTAGGGTGGGCACTGC
>CAZZYE010000609.1:0-5266 GCA_964658145.1 uncultured Stigonema sp. | reverse complement strand
AAGGGGTTAAACAAGTTTTTTCAGATTTTTTTTTCGACATCTAGTTTTTATTGAGGAGCAGACCGCCTTAAACCTTTGCCACAAGGGCGTTCAATAGCTTAAAAGCTCGTACGCTTAAAGGAAACCCAATGATTATTTATTTATTATTAAGGCAGCTTGTCAGCGCCATTTCTCTTGACACTTTTCTAAAATATAACAAGAAAGAAAAGGGATTGTGGCATGGCGCTTGTTGTGGCTAATATTATGACGACAGACAGAATACACTTGAATAGGCTGGATAAATGCTCTGCAAGCAATCACCGTCCACATACATAGCCTGAGAGTAGCTTCCCTTTAGGTTGGCTTAGAGGTGGTAGCTGAGCCTCAAATCAATAAAAGTAACTCAACCATCTCCTCAGGGCTGTTAAATTGGAGATATGTGCGCTGCCAAAATTGACCAATGATATATAGAGATATTTTTTATGAAGAGCAACAAAGTAGTCTTAGCCTTAGTATTGAGAAGCGCTATTGTGTTTTCACCCTTCCTAGTGTCTGTTGGTTTCCCCAATGCCCTAGTTGCACAATCTGCCCCTTCAGCACTAACTCCTACTCCAACATTGTCTAATAAAGACCAGGAAGAACTGGCAAAACTGCGAGAAGTACACTCAATTCGAGAGCAAGTGCAATCTGAAGTTGATCGTGCCTTTAGTCGTACAGGCATCATGCTTAACGTTTGGCTAGTCATACTGACTTTATTTCCAGTCGCAGTGATTGCTTCATTTTGGCTATTACGACGGGTCGTTATCCGTGAGATTGTTGATAAAGCAATGGAACAGTTCCAAGATCTAGGTAAATTACAAAACCAGTTAACTAGTGTTAAGCAAGAAGCTGAAAAAGTCGTCAAAGAATCGAAAACTATAAACAATGAATTAGAAAAAGAAGCAGAAACACTAAAACAAAATATAAAAACAGAGAAAGAAAGCATATTGTTAATAACATCTGATTTATCTCAATCTAAAGAACATTTTTTAAAAGAATTAGAAACACTAGTAGAAAATTCTCAAAAAAATGTAGAAACTTTAGAATCTGAATTTGCAACTCAAGTATCTGAGTTACAGTTGAAAACTCAAGAAAAAAGTGACGCAACTCTTGAGAATATTGTCAAATTAGAATCTAATGTTGTAGAGCAACTTTCTGAATTGCGGTCAGACGTGCAACAGAAAAAAGATAAAGTCCTAGAGAATTTAGAAAAATCAAACTTAGATTTTACCTCTCAACTATCTGGATGGCAGTCTAAAGCTGAACAGCAAAAGGATAAAATCTTCGATAAGTTAGAAAAATTGCAGTCTGAGGCTGAACAGCAAAAGGATAAAATCTTCGAGAGGTTAGAAAAATTGCAGCCTGAGGCTGAACAACAAAAGGATAAGATACTTGAGAGTTTAGAAGGATTACAGTCAGTATTTGTATCTCAACTCTCAGAATTACAGGTGGATGCCCAACGACACAAGGATCTGACTATAGATAATTTTGGAAAATTAGAGTATCAATTAAAATCACAAGTATCAGAATTCCAGTCAGACGCTTACCAACACAAGGACAAAATTCTAGAGCATCTAGAAAAATTGCAGTCAGGATTTATATCTCAACTATCTGAATTGCAGGTGGATGCTCAGCAGCAAAAAGAGCTAATCATTGAAAATCTAGAAAAATCGGGGTCTAAAATTGCATCTCAATTTTCTGAATTACATGTGGATGCTCAAGAACAAAAGCTTTTAATTATTGAGAATCTAGAAAAATTAGAGTCGGAGTTTGTATCTCAACTTTCTGAATTACGGATGGATGCTCAACAACGAAAGCAGTCAATCCTTCAGCAAGTGTCTGAAATGAAACGTTTATCTATCCCACAGACTGTCAATCACAAGGTTGAGAAACAAATACAGGAACAGCCGAAACAACTTGAAGTATTTGAATTATCTGCTCCTAGAGTGCAGTTAACTGCTGATGATTATATCAAACAAGGAGATGTTCTTTTCTCGCAAAAGCACTATAAAAATGCGATCGCCGCTTACAACAAAGCAGTTCAAATCCAGCCAAAGGAATCTGTAGCTTGGTTGAAACAAGCTATGACTTTAGTCCGCTTAAAACGCTACAAAGAGGCGATCGCCTCTTATGACAAAGCCCTTGAACTCCAGCCGAATCATCATCAAGCTTGGTGCGATCGGGGAGTGGCGTTGGGCTATTTAAGCAAGACAAAGGAAGCTTTTGCCTCTTTTGATAAAGCAACGCAAGTCAAGCCAGATGACGCGGTTGCTTGGTTGAACCGGGGTCTTGCCTTGGAAGAGTTAGAGCAATATGAAGAAGCGATCGCTTCTTTTGACAAAGTAATTCAATTTCAGCCAGACTCCTACAAAGCTTGGAACAAACGAGGTTATGCCCTCGTTAGATTAGGGCGAGATGAAGAAGCGATCGCCAGCTTCGACAAAGCTTTAGAAATTAATCCCGACTACGCCAACGCGTATTACAACAAAGCAGCCTGTTATGCCTTGCAAAAGCTAGTGGAGTTAGCCATAGAAAATTTGCAAGCGGCGATTAATCTCGATCCTAAGTATAAAAAAGAAGCAGAAACTGACATCGATTTTGACCAAATTACAAAGGATGAGCGCTTCCGGCAGTTAATTGCAGGTGATGCCCAGCAAGTAGTTTTGTCGTCACACATTGTCCCCGTTCTTTCCCAGTAAAATTAATCGTGCGTAACTGTTCAACACCGAGTGCTTTCAACTGCGCTGTTAAACGTTCCACTTGTTATCTTTCTTACAGGGTGGGAAGAAATCTCTATGAGTCGAGAGTTGTCAGCAAGGCTGGGAAAAACTGTAGTACCCAGATCTGCCCGATTTGCTGTGGCAGTAGTATTCTTCGTCAGCGGTGCAGGATTTGCTAACTGGGTGGCACGCATCCCAGAGATTCAACAGCAACTGAGATTGAGTAATAGTGCTTTGGGAGTCGCGTTATTGGGTACGGCAATCGGCGCACTGCTAGCGATGCCTACAACAGGATGGTTAGTTGCTCGCGTAGGTAGCCGTCCGGTTACGAAATTAGCGGCACTGGTCTACTGCTTGGCACTACCCTTACCCACCCTAGCCCCGAATCTACCACTACTGACGATCGCCTTAATGATAGTGGGCGCTCTTTTCGGAGCATTGGACATAGCGATGAATGCTCAAGCCATTGCTGTCGAACAGCGTTATCGCCGACCAATCATGTCATCGTTTCACGGTCTGTACAGCGTTGGCGGCATGGCTGGTGCAGCCAGTGGCGGTTTGGTAGCATCTTTAGGCGTTAACCCCAGCACACACTTGCTTGGCACAGCACTCCTACTGTTGATGGTAGTGGTTCTAGCATCACGTCGGTTGCTACCCACTGAAGTTGATACTACCACTACTGAACCAACGTTTGCTCTGCCAACACGATCGCTCGTTAACCTAGGCATATTAGCTTTTTGCGTCATGCTTAGTGAAGGCGCAATGGCTGACTGGAGTGCAGTCTACCTCCATCAGACCCTTAAAACGGGACTAGGACTGGCGGCAGCTGGATACGCAGTGTTCTCGCTAGCTATGGCTGTATTTCGCCTAGCTGGGGATAGGCTCATACAACATTTTGGACCAGTCCGGATGGTACGCCTTGGTGGCACTGTAGCCGCTACCGGGCTAGGGTTATCTTTAGTTATTGCTCAGCCTTTTGCAGCACTTATCGGCTTCGCCTGTGTTGGCGTAGGCTTATCCTCCCTTGTGCCGATAGTATTCAGCGCTGCTGGACGCACTCCAGGAATTGCTCCAAGTCTAGCACTAGCGGCAGTGACAACTACTGGCTACAGCGGATTTCTATGCGGTCCACCCCTAATCGGTTTCGTCGCTGATTTTCTTAACCTCCGCGTTGCTTTAGGTATTGTAGTTGTTATGAGTGCAATAAGCGCTGTGCTAGCTCCAACAGTTGCTCGTAGTACTGCTTAAAATTAAAAATTATAGAAGCTTATGTTATTAGCTTTTCGCGCTCTTTTTAATGGTTGCTTTATTTCCGCGCCCTGTGTACTAGTAATGATTAACGCGACTTACAGCAATTTTTAGGTAAATAGACCGCAGTGGCTGAACCAACAATCATGCATCATCTTCGGTAATATAGTTAAAAAATGGGGCTGAATTTTTCAGTTAGCCGAGTGAAAAAAAAACGTTAAGCCCCATCAGAGTTTCAGACTCATTTTCGGAGATGTCAATTGTCTTCGCTATCCGTGATTTTGCTTATAAAGGCATTGAACATTGAGGCGGGAAGTGAGGCGGGAATTGCAATCTGTAAGGGATTTTGGGTGGAGAAATTGGTCGTTTGAGTACTACCCGTAATATAGGCATCACCTGCACCGTTCACTGCGATGGCGTCGCCATAGTCATTACTGCTACCACCAAGGTAAGTAGAATAGACTAGAGCGTCCCCATTTTGATTTAGCTTGGTGATAAAGGCATCGTTACTGCCGCCACCAAAAGCAGCCTGTAGGGGATTTTGGGTGGGGAAATTGATTGATTCAGTAGTACCCGTAATGTAGGCATTACCTGCTCTGTCCACTGCGATGGCGCCGCCATAGTCATTACTGCTACCACCAAGGTAAGTAGAATAGACTAGAGCGTCCCCATTTTGATTTAGCTTAGTGATAAAGGCATCCTGATCGCCGCCATATGCAGCCTGTAGGGGATTTTGGGTGGGGAAATTGATTGAATCAGTAGTACCCATAATGTAGGCATCACCTGCTCTGTCCACTGCGATGGTTTTGCCATCGTCAAAACTGCTACCACCAAGGTAAGTAGAATAGACTAAAGCGTCACCATTTTGATTCAGCTTGGTAATAAAGGCATCGGTAATCAAGAAATCTTTACTGCTGCCACCAAAAGCAGCCTGTAGGGGATGTTGGGTGGGGAAATTGATTGAACCAGTATTACCCGTAATGTAGGCATTACTTGCTCTGTCCACTGCGATGGCATTGCCAGAGTCATAACTGCTACCACCAAGGTAACTAGAATAGACCAGAGCATCACCATTTTGATTTAGCTTGGTGATAAAGGCATCCTGAACGCCGCCAAAAGCAGCCTGTAGGGGATTTTGGGTGGGGAAATTGGTCGATAAAGTATAACCCGTAATGTAGGCATCACCTGCTCTGTCCACTGCGATGGCATTGCCATCGTCAACACTGCTACCACCAAGGTAAGTAGAATAGACTAAAGCGTCACCATTTTGATTCAGCTTG
>CAZZYE010000608.1:0-5270 GCA_964658145.1 uncultured Stigonema sp. | reverse complement strand
TATATTAAGGCTTTAATTCCCCTTTGGATCTCAAAATAAGCGAACGTACAGTCATCACATTAAAAGCCAAACAGTATAACTTTCCTATAGCTTCAGAAAAATTAGATTTTTCCGAGAAGAAAAAACAATTAAAAGAAAAAGGTAAAAAATCTGCTCGGATATTATCATCTTTTGCATATTCTCAGTGGAATGAAGCATTAGATAATGCCTGTCGAAAGCACGGCATCTATCACAAGAAAGTTAATCCGGCTTTAAGTAGCTTGATAGGCTTAACAAAATTCATGTCCATGTATGGAATGAATTCAGCCTCCGCTGCGGCGTTTGTAATAGCGCGTCGTGGTAGAAGATTTTCAGAAAGATTACCACAACATGAATTACTCCCGAACATGTCCGCCTACGCCGAGGGTAATAAGGTGAAGCACGTTTGGTTGCATTGGAGTAAGGTGAGCAAGAGTACCAAGGGTATTCCCAGACACAAATATTTTTCAGCCCGTCTTAACAGGACACACTCATGTTACGTCTTTTTGTCAGCTTACCTGCGCTGTGGGTGAGTTTAGACATATTGACAATCCCGCTCCGGGAGCTTTTCGAGGTTGGTGTAATTCCAATGGGAAAAGAGGCGGTGAGTCCAGCCCTGAAGGCGGGAAACCCGCCTGCAGGATCTGGCGAACCCGAAGGGTATCCGTTGCCGTGTCTAGGTCTAGGAAGCCGCGTAAGCATACTAAAAATACGTTTACACAGCTTTGCCAAGATTTAAATTAGCGGAAAGAGTGAGGTTTGGAACTAAAATCAGGAGCGGATAGCACTAGGATGCGTCTGATGTTGCTAACGTAACGTCCACCTGCTTGATCGCCAGGCACCACTAGACGGGCAAATCCCTGATCTGAAAGCAGTGTTTGACCTTGGGATGCATCTTCTTCTGCATATGCAACTAGCACCTGTTTGCCTTCAAAGTTTGGTTGAATTTCACCTACTGCCACGACCGCCTCGTAGCAGTCAGTGGCTTCAACAGCGATGTACTGCCGGAGGAAGTTGTTTTTCACAGTTGGGTTGGGATTAGGTTTAAGTCCCCCGGAAGACTGAATCAACAGCCACAACGGCACTCCAATATAGGTATGGGTTTCCTGACCTTGTCCTGTTTTGAAGGTAACAGTGACTTTGGATGCTGGCAATGATTGGAGGTCTGATAAGGTAAAAGTTTTACGTTCTTGGACCTGACCGCCCAAGCGCAACCGTTCCGAGGTGCCGCCGGGACAGTTTGTATATTGCCCGTCGGCTGAGTTGTCCCCATCAGCTAAAGTAGGCTGCCCCAGCCCCAACATCGAAAGCGTTAACGATATAATTGCAATCCGGCGAGTAAAATGCATAAAACGTGCCTCTGTTTAGTATTCAAGAATTAGGCAACTTGACTAAGGCTCTTGCCGTTAGCTTCCAATCGGAAGCACAAACGGAATAACCATGAGGTTGGTTACCAACCTTGTTCACTATTACCAATTTTTTTAGTAGCGCAATTTCTTTATACCACTAGTCGGTGCATTATGATCAGTTACAATAATCCAAGCAGAAAGCCCACGAGCATATGGGTGACTCAGGAACCCATATGTGTCCGTGATTGCGTGGGATGAATGCGATACGCTAGATCCGCTCCTGTCCCTGCTACTGTCTAATAAACAGTTAGCAGTCATACAGTTAGCTGTACAGTTAACTGTATGACTGCTAGTTGAAAGGAGGAACAAGATGAGCGATTTGAAGATATCTGCTGCTGACCAAGAAGCGGCTACCGATACGATTTTAGAAATCGACCTGAAGAGTCAAGCACAGAAGGGACCAGACCTGCGACAGGTTCATGCCAAAAGCCACGGATTGGTCTGGGGAGAGTTCATCGTTGAGGACAGCATTCCTGAAACGTTGAAGGTGGGAGTCTTTGTCCAGCCCAAAACCTATCCTTTTTGGGCACGTTTCTCCAATGCTTCGGACCCAGAAAAGCGTGGTCAACTCAAGTCCGATCGCGAACCAGATCTTCGCGGTCTGGCGATTAAACTCCTAAATGTAGAAGGCGAGAAAGTACTTGATGACGAGCAGGAAACGCAGGACTTCATACTCCTCAATCTTCCAATTTTCATTGTCCGAGATGTTCAAGGATTCGCTAATTTAACGAAAGCTGGTATTGGTCAGGCTGAGCCAGAGGTGCTGCAATCACTGGCGCCAACCTTTGAAATCCTTAAAGAAGCCACAAGCAAGCAGGTTGCTAATCCACTTTTGATTCAGTACTGGAGTACTACCCCCTTTAAATTGGGTTCTCACGTCATCAAGTTCTCTGTGAAACCCCAGCAACAGGATATTCCGAATTCGCTACCGAGTTCCGAAAATTTTCTCCGCGAAGCGATCGTCAAATTCCTCACAGAAGACAGACGGGAAGCAAAGTTTGACTTCCTGGTACAGATCTATGTGGACGAGGAGAAGACGCCAATCGAAGACCCGACGCAGGAGTGGAAAGAGGCGGATACGCCGTTTATCAAACTGGCTACCCTGAAAATCCCCGCACAAAAGTTCGACTTCGAGGAGCGCAAGCGGTTAGATGAGGGGCTGTCGTTCTCGCCTTGGCATACTTTACCCGAACACGAACCGATAGGCAGTATCAACCTAGCTCGCAAAAAGATCTATCAAGAGATTGCGAAATTCCGGCGCGATCACATTGAAGATCGCCTTAGGGAGCCTCAACCGTATACTGTAATCCTTGACGAGCCTCAGTAGGTGTAGCTTGAATAAGAACTAACAATGGGTAGAAGTGGGTAGCAATCAGCTAACAGTTGCTACCCCAAGGGTCAGAAAAAATGTTTGAGTCAGAGTCTGTTAAAAAATTAGATCCTTTTCTCTCAAAAGATGTAACTAGACTAGATGACGCTATGCGTGGGTGCGACTTGGGTAAGTAGGTTCTAAGCTCTTGGTGGACATTGCCCACCACTACTGATAATGTGCACCATAGCCCACTCTATAATCATCCCTTAAATCTGCAACGCCCAAAAATTAGTCGGGAATAAAGTTAAGAGAAACACCATTCATGCAGTAGCGTTTGCCAGTTGGTGCGGGACCGTCATCAAACTCATGACCCAAGTGCCCGCCGCAACGACTGCAATGCACTTCAGTTCTGGTCATAAAAAATGACTTATCTACAGTTTTACCAATTGCGCCTTCAATTGGGTCGAAAAAACTGGGCCAACCTGTACCACTGTTAAATTTAGTTCCTGATGTAAAAAGTGGCTGTTCACATGCAGCACACACATAAGTGCCATTGGTATATTGCTTATCGAGTGGGCTAGTGCAAGCGCGTTCTGTACCATGTTCACGCATCACTTTATACTGTTCTGGCGTCAAGATTTGACGCCACTCTTCCTCAGTTTTGGTGATTTCAAACTCTTTCTTTGAACTTACCATAACTTTTGACCTCTCAGTTAGATATTGTTTTCAATATATACAACTATTATATCTTGCCTGTGCCTGCCAGACAAATGGTAGGTTAGGCAAGATTTTGAGCCAAGACAAATTACAAAGTAAAATGTAAATAATTTACGAAATTGAGGGGCTTATCTAGTCAAACTTGGCTGTATACCCGAGAATTATGTACAAGTTGGACGGCATACTGGATTGGCTGCAATCGCCATAAGCAGCTCGGTTATCAACGGGAACTACGAGCCGATACCTTTATCCAGTCTACCTTTTAGCCTCTGTGTCATCCCATCAGCTAGTGAGTTTTTTATTTAGAAACCTAAAAAATATAGACCTCTTTTTGTCACGCCTTATGAAACTGCAACTGCAACGATCATCAACATCTTCTCGTCAACGTCGGCTACCACGCCTTCAGATTAAGCTTCAGAATGGAAGCCCTCAAGTGGAGGGTATGGGTGCCTGGTACTCCTACTGGCGTGACCCTTACCATCTTTTACTGACCATTCCCTGGGTTGGGTTTCTAGCGCTCATTGCCTTTGCCTATGTGACAATCAATGCTCTGTTTGCCGTGGTTTACTTAGTTGGTGGAGATTGTGTTGCTAATGCTCAGCCAAGGTCGTTTCTCGACAACTTCTTCTTTAGTGTGCAAACATTGGCGACGATCGGCTATGGCTTTATGTATCCCAAAACCCTCTACGCCAATAGCGTTGTGACGATCGAAGTGATGGTTGGCATCATTGGTATTGCCGTGTTGACGGGATTGTCCTTTGCCCGCTTCTCGCGCTCCACCGCACGGGTGATCTTCAGTCAAGTGGCGGTGATTACCACGCATGAAGGCTTGCCCTCGCTCATTTTTCGAGCCGCCAACCAGCGCCGCAACCAGATTTTGGAGGCACAGATGCGCGTTTACCTAATGCGCGATGAAGTCACAGCAGAAGGGCAATACATCCGTCGGATTTGCGATCTAAAATTACGCCGCAGCCAATCCCCTGGCTTTGTATTAACCTGGTCCGCAATCCATCCGATTGATGCGGAAAGCCCGCTCTATGGCATTAGTGCAGAGGATCTCGTTCACATGAACGTATCTGTTGTAATCAGCCTAAGTGGACTGGATGAAACGATCGCCCAAATGGTCCATGCCCGACACACCTACGGGGTGCATGAGATCCTGTGGAATCACCGCTTCGTCGATGTCATTTACCAAGCTTCCAATGGAAAGCGCTACATTGATTACAACTTTTTCCACGATGTCGTGCCGGTAGTCCTAAACGGGTAAGGTTTTAGGTAGGCGATCGCCCCTCTCCGAACTTATCCCAACTGACTGGGTACTGCAATCGTTGCACTGTTGCAGCCAATGTGACCCAAGTAACGCGATTAAATAGAGGAAACCCTCTTCCAGCAATGCTTTTAGGGTGACCGAAATCTAAAGCGATTGCCCGGTTGGGCTAACAGTCAGACTGGCTCTTACTTCGATGCAAGACGCAGATTGCAGTTTCGATGCGAGCGCCATTAGAGATTTTTGTGCTTTTTTATACTTTGACCGATGACGCTTACTTACTTTACCATCTCTTAAGTACTGTAGGCTGGATGTGTGCGGACACTTCCTTGACAGTTACATCAGCCGAGGGTTCGGGTACCTGCTTGACACTTATATCAGCCAAGTATAAAAAGTGATAACGTGTCTGGGAACCAAACTTTAACTCGGTGGATTCTTCTGAGGCTTGAAAAGTGAACTGATATTTCTTGTAGAGGGAGCCGGTCAGATTTTCTTCATCATCAATCAGCTTTCCACCGACAAATGTCTGAAATTCATTATTAATATA
>CAZZYE010000607.1:0-5271 GCA_964658145.1 uncultured Stigonema sp. | reverse complement strand
CTGATCCACCGACTGCTGGGCATCAGGCGATTATCAGCTGGTTGTCTGAACGTTATAATTGGGTGGCAGTTTGGGCGGCGGATAATCCTTTTAAGTCACATCAAACGCCTTTGGAACATCGGGTAGCAATGCTGCGATTGTTGATTGCGAATATAGATTCTTCACGGCAGAATATTGGGTTGGGGCAGGAATTGAGTGCGATGAGAACACTGGAAACGGTGGAGAAAGCGAAAGTGCGTTGGGGAAATGATGCTGAGTTCACGTTGGTGATTGGTTCAGATTTACTAACTCAGTTACCGCGTTGGTATCGTTCTGGCGATTTATTGCAGCAAGTACAGTTACTGGTAGTGTCACGACCGGGATATGCAATAGATGAATTTAGTTTGGAGTCTGTACGCATGTTGGGAGGAAAGATTGCGATCGCCAACTTTACTGGTCCATCCGTTTCTTCCACAGCGTATCGTCAAAATGGAGATCCCGACGCTCTAACGCCCCCTGTAGTTGCCTATATTCATAGAGAGCATTTGTACAAATGCCAGGACACAACCAAAGAAAGATTGCAGATCTGCTAAATCAAGAACCTTTAGCTGATTTCAAGGTTGGTGTTGATAATGTAATTTTTTCTGTGGATACCACGCAGAATCGGCTGCTAGTTCTATTAGTCATGCGACACCAGGAACCATTTTTAAATTATTGGAGCCTTCCCGGTACTTTGGTACGTCAAGGGGAGTCGCTAGAAGATGGGGCTTATCGCATTTTGGCAGAGAAAATTCGCGTGAAAAATTTGTATTTGGAGCAATTGTATACTTTTGGCGGTCCCGATCGCGATCCGCGAGAAGCAATTGATAGTTATGACGTGCGTTATCTATCGGTTAGTTACTTTGCCCTTGTGCGGTTTGAGGAAGCGGAATTGATTGCTGATAAAGTAACGGGAATAGCTTGGTATCCGGTAAAGCATGTGCCGCAATTAGCTTTTGACCATAATGAAATTCTTGCATATGGACATAGGCGTTTGCGAAATAAATTGGAGTATAGTCCAGTGGCTTTTGAAGTGCTGCCAGAAATGTTTACTTTAAATGATTTATACCAACTGTACACAACGGTTTTAGGAGAAAATTTTTCTGATTATTCTAATTTTCGAGCACGTCTTTTAAAGTTTGGTTTTTTGTGTGATACCGGAATTAAGGTGTCGCGGGGTGCTGGTCGTCCAGCTAGTTTATATCGGTTTGATGCGGAGGCTTTTGCTCCATTGAAGAATAAACCTTTGGTTTTTATTTAATGTGGCAACGGATATAACGGATAGTTGATCTGTAAGTCTCACAGATCAACTATCCGCTACATCTGCTACAACATCCGTTGCCACAATTAAAAATCTAAAATCTAAAATTTTACAGATGAAAATTGCGATCGCTCAACTAAATCCCACAATTGGTGATTTGCCTAAAAATGCCCAAAACATTTTGGATGCGGCACAACGGGCAGTAGCAAAAGGCACGCGTTTGTTGTTGACGCCAGAACTTTCTTTATGTGGTTATCCACCACGAGATTTATTGCTAAATCCTGGTTTTGTGCAAGCTATGGATACGACTTTGCGAAAATTGGCAAGAAATTTGCCACCAAAGTTAGCTGTTTTGGTAGGCACAGTTGAGGAGAATTTAAAGGCGCATGTGACTGGTGGTAAACCTTTATTTAATAGCATTGCTTTATTAGAGCAAGGATCTGTGCAGCGAGTTTTTCATAAGCGGCTTTTGCCTACTTACGATGTGTTTGATGAAAACCGCTATTTTGAACCAGGGTTGCAAGCAAATTATTTCACTTTAGATAATCTCAATATTGGCGTTACTATTTGTGAAGATTTATGGAACGATGAGGAGTTTTGGGGTAAACGTAGTTACGCCACCAATCCTATTGCTGATTTAGCAATTCTGGGTGTAGATTTAACTGTGAATTTGTCAGCTTCGCCCTACACTGTCAGCAAGCAAAGGTTTCGAGAAACAATGCTGAGACATAGTGCGGTGCGTTTTCGGCAACCGATTATCTATACTAATCAGGTAGGGGGAAATGATGACTTAATTTTTGATGGCAGTAGTTTTGCCTTAAATCGTCAAGGTGAAATTGTGTGTCGCCTAAGAGCTTTTGAAACAGATTTGCAGATAGTTGAATTTGACGAGGTGCAGCAGGATTTGCCTATGGGTTCTGTCGTACCAAAATTTGATTCCGAAGATGAGGAAATTTGGCAGGCTTTGGTTTTGGGATTGCGAGATTATACTCGTAAGTGTGGCTTTTCTAAAGTAGTGCTGGGTTTGAGTGGTGGGGTTGATTCTTCATTGGTGGCGGCGATCGCCACTGCGGCGTTAGGTAAAGAAAATGTCTTCGGTGTCCTGATGCCGAGTCCCCACAGTTCAGACCATTCCATCAGTGATGCTTTAGCATTAGCGAAAAATCTCGGTATCAAAACGACTACCTTACCGATAGGGGAGTTAATGCAAGGCTATGACAAAACGTTAGCCGAGTTGTTTGCTGGGACAGAGTTTGGACTGGCGGAGGAGAATCTTCAATCGCGAATCAGGGGTAATTTATTGATGGCGATCTCTAACAAATTCGGCTATCTCCTTCTGTCTACTGGCAATAAGTCAGAAATGGCTGTGGGTTACTGTACCCTCTACGGTGATATGAATGGGGGATTAGCAGTGATTGCTGATGTTCCTAAAACCCGCGTTTATTCTTTATGCCGTTGGGTGAATAATCATCGGTATTTTATGGGCGGGGGGACATTTATGGGCGCGGTTTCCGCGCCCCTACGTGAAATTATCCCGGAAAATGTTATTACCAAAGCACCTAGCGCTGAACTCAAACCAGGTCAAGTTGATCAAGACTCGTTGCCACCCTACGATATATTGGATGATATTTTGCAACGCCTCATTCACAATAATCAATCAGCAGCACAAATTGTCGCAGCAGGTCACGATCCACTAGTTGTAGATCGTGTTATTCAGATGGTGGCGCGTGCAGAATTTAAGCGGCGACAAGCACCTCCAGGATTGAAAATCACCGATCGCGCCTTTGGTAGTGGTTGGCGAATGCCCATTGCCAGTAACTGGGTGGCGTTCAACAATAGCTATCAGACGAAAAATCTCCCAACCCCCAGTTTGGTAAGTCGGGATGGACACAACGCCCATCCGCTTTCTTAAGTAGTTTGTTGTGCAGATGCGTGTGTGAGGTGAGGGCTGTAGGGGCGCGGTTTCCGCGCCCTTACAATCTGGCGATCAAACTGTTACTTTGCATTTAAAAGAGGAAGATGCAGCAGAATTTGGGTTAGTGGCTAAACCTTCTCTTTTATTTAACTCCAAAAGAGGATATAATTAGCAACATCTGAAGGGGAGTAGCTGCTGGCATGAAACGTATGCCAGTCCACCTGAGTCAACATGCTGGCAATCATTGCCTGGTTCAGGTGACAAGTTTTTGAACACTTGGGAGCAAGACCTTCATCGGGTTCACTTATATGTGAGCTTGGTGAAGTTGATAAACTCTCATCAAGTTCACTCAAACAGTAGGTATTGAGGGATTTGATGAGATGCTAACAGCTTTTACTTCCAGCCTGTTGCTGGTTACTACCGCAGAGTTAGGAGACAAAACATTTTTTGTGGCTCTGATTCTGGCTATGCGACATGCACATTCCCGACGACTGATATTTTTTGGGGTCTTAGCTGGCTTGGGTTTAATGACGGCTATTTCTGTTGTAGCTGGAAATTTCCTATCACTCATACCCAAGGTTTACGTTCACTATTGTGAAATCGCTTTGTTTGTTTTCTTTGGGGTGAAATTGCTGTATGACGCTAGTCGAATGTCAGCAAGGGTAGACGAAACAGAGCAACAAGAAGCAGAAGCTTTTGTTAATCAAGCTGAGTCAAACTTGCCAAAAAAACAGACTAAGCTCATGGTTTTAAGAGAAGCTTTTGTCTTAACTTTTTTAGCAGAATGGGGGGATCGTACCCAAATTACGACGATCGCTCTAGCAGCTGCTTACAATCCAGTTGGTGTGATTGCTGGTTCAATACTTGGTCACGCTATCTGTACCGCGATCGCAGTGCTGGGAGGACGCCTGGTGGCTAAGCGAATTTCAGAACGGACAATTACGGCTTTAGGTGGGCTACTCTATTTGCTCTTTGCTAGCCTGACTTGGTTTGAGGGTTAAACGGTTCAGAGTCGGGAGTGGCACATCATGACTCTTTTATACCGCTAAACCAGCGTACAACTGGATTCGTTAAAAGACGAGCTACTTGATTAGCTTTAGTAGGAGATGCACCCAAGCTAATCAGTAACTTTTTGTAGAAGTGTTCTTTGACTGGATCTTTACTTCTACTAAGGAGATGTAAATACTCCTCATCAGATATGCCCAAATCTATAATCTTAGTCACGGTGGTAGCTTCCTTACTCATAAGCCGAAAAGCCTTTTTCTAGACGAATTGTGAGAGTTTTTTCCCGAATTAGAGCTTGAATTTGAGGTAATAATTTGAAATTATGAGATTACTATGAGAATTATAAGTTTTAGAAACCTTAGGGTACTCAGTCCCAAGAGTGAGGAGAAAGAGGTTTATTGTTTCTAGCTTCTGTATCTTGAGTTGTAAGGTTAAATACTTATCAACGGTTTGAGCAAATGCGACGGCATTTCCACACCTAATCTTAAGACATAGAAACCCGGTTTCTTCGAGAAACCGGGTTCGGTGGAACTTGAAACTCTGACAAGCAACTAATGCTTGCAAGAACCTCTATCATGACTGTGCTCATGACTATGTTTATGATCATGAGTACAGTTTTGCAAATCCTGGCTCATCAGATTTTCGCTGACAACTGCAAGAGATTCATCCACAGGCTTTAAGCCAATCCAGGCGTCAACGAGTTCGACATCGAAACCCACCTCACGGCGATCGCCCACCTGAATCAAAGGACGGCGAATCAAAATCGGATCGCCTACCATCTGTGTCAAAGCCGTTTCAGCATCTATCTGTTCGGGAACCACTTCACCGGATTTTATCCGTGGAGCGGTGCGGTTAAACCATTCGACTACGGGGCGATCGCCAAAAAATAAGCGCAAACGTTCAGTTGTCCAAGGTTCCTTCAACAGGTTATAAGTTTCTAACTCGTGACCTGCGGCTGCAAGCAAAGTTTTTTGCTTGGTATTATTCTTACAGCCTGGTTTTTCATAGAAAATTACCCTTGTCATTGCAATATCTCCTAATTAGGTAGTAGTTAGTGGTTAGTGGTTAGTGG
>CAZZYE010000606.1:0-5272 GCA_964658145.1 uncultured Stigonema sp. | reverse complement strand
CAACAATCAACAACTAACAACTAATCTTGTTTATAAGTATTATTTTTAACTTTTATTAACCAAATTTTCTCTAATATGGCGATTTGTTGACGGAGAACAGCAGCACGGTATTTTTTACAAGTAATGATTACTAGCAAGACCACAATGGGAAAAGAGATGATGCTGAAGGCTATGAGAGTGTTGGTGTGAGTGTCAGCAAGACTGTCATTGGCATGGGCGGAGTTATTTGCTGGCTGTGTGCTGAGGTAATATTGCTGCATGTGTATCTCCATCAATTTTGTAGTTCCACTATCAAGACTTCATCGGGAACGCTTTATTTTACGGATTACACAAACTATTTTCCGGGTTTATCTCACCAGAACTTGTCAAATCAAACAGATTTTGCTACTGGCTAATGGCTAATGGTGAGTCCAGTCCTGTACTGCAAAGCAGAACCCCAAGGGTAGGCGGGTTTCCCGCGCCCAGGGAACTGATGAAGCAGCGAGCAGTACGTCCGAGGGTTTCCGGACGTAAGAAACTGCGGTGCGCATGAGGCGGGTTTCCCGCCGTAGGTGACTGGCGTTGGTTTCCCGACAGAGGCGACTGCTGAACCCGAAGGGCTAATGGTAACAATTAGCAATCAACAATCAACAATTAGCAATTAGCAATTAGCAATCAGCAACTAACTACCTAGGTCGTCCCAGCGTAGTAATATACAGCACTGCTTCATCAGCAGGAATGCCGAGAACTTCATTCACTTGGTCATCAAAGAAGCCACCGATGCCGCTGACACCCAAATTCAGGTGAATTGCTCCTAAATTGAGCCTTTGCCCCAAATGACCAGCATCCATATGTAGGTAACGGTAAACGCGATCGCCGTATTGAGCCACCGCTGATTTTAAATCGGCTGTATGGAAAAGCACAGCTGCTGCATCTCGCCCTAAATCTTGACCCAAGCAAAGGAAGTGTAACTCTCGGCGGAAGTTTTTAAACCGAACTTGTCGCAATTCTTGGGCTTTGGGTGCGTAATAGTAACAGCCAGCCTCGAGACCTTTAACCCCGGAAACAGCGATAAATGTTTGTATTAAATTCGGGTCAAAGTAATCAGTTGAATTATCTAAACCTTGGTCGATGTAATTTTGGGGTTGGTAGGTGAAATCGAGTAAGGCTTTCAGTTCATCGAAGTCTAAATCCTCACCACTGTAAGCACGTGTAGAACGTCGCTTGAGAATGGTATCTTTTAGCCCTTCCAGATTTTCTCCCCAGTAAATGGGTGGCGTATTTGTGGAAACTTTTTCACAGAAAGGAAAGTTATACTTATCTTCCAAGGATTTTTCTTGTTTCACCTCTGGCAAATTGAGCTTACCAGTTGTGCCTACCTTGATCTGTGTGCAATTATGGAAATATGTCAGCAGTTGACCATCAGGAATGTCAGGATAGTTAGTTTCAGTAGCGGAGGGTAAAGTCGTTCGCCCGGTAGGCAAGTTTTGTTTGATATCCAGCAAATCTGCTAGGGGAAGGACTGCTACTGCTCCTTCTTGCTGTTCGTCTACATAGAGCAATTCGTTTACTACCTCGTCTACAAAACCGCCGATTAAATGTGGGCGATAATCAGTAATAGCGGAGGCTAACTCAATATTTCCCAAAAGGTGTCCCGTATCCAAAAAAATCCGTCGGTAAGCCCGATCTTCATAGCGCCATGCGGAACGATAGAAAACCGCAGTGATGATTAAAGCCAGTTGGGTACTTTCTAAGGCGGGATGCCAAAAGCAAGCTTCTTGCAGCTTCTGCCAAACATCACTTTCCCAATATTGCATCAGGGAATGAGTCCGACACTGGTAGTTATATAATCCCGGTGGCAAGAGTGGTGTGCCACGGGAAACTACGTAAACTTCCGCAGGATACAAGCCACCCGCACTAGGTGCAGCTCGTAGATACACCGTACTGCCTAGAGAAGGCATTCTCGCTGTTAGCCCATAACTACAAAATAGCAGCCGCGACAGCCTTCGCCACCATTGAGTATCTGGGCGATCGGTAACCTGTGGCATTTCTTGGAGATAGGGTTTGAGGTCAAAAGCAGAGCCAATTTTGTACTCTTTGAACGGCACAGGTTGCTTAGACCAGTCTAACTCGTGATTTCTAGAGGCGAGTGTCTGGGGGTCATACTTAGTGCGATCGTGGTAGTGCTGAGCAATCGATTGGCGTAATTCAGGCATAAGACTTTCAATGCGCTTCTGCTACCTATCTTGGCATTCCTCTGCCTTATGATTTCGTCTTAATTAGCACAAACACTAGAATCGTATAGTGTTTAATTGCTACTACAAGTAAATTTCTTATATTTTAGCAAATATCTGGACGGCATCGATCGCCGTTTATTTTTTGGCATCACATTTATTGACACCGCTGACTCTTACTGCAAATATAAATCAGAATCAGTGCTAGATCCCAGGGTTATTCTGCCGAATGCTCATGACGCAACAACAATCTATACAAGCACGTATTTTCGCAGTGTTTCAAAATTTGGGGACGCTGGCATTACTGGCGATCGCATTTCCCTTTAACTGCAGCGTCGTACTCGCATCGCTGCTGTGGAATTTTTTCAGCCGACCGGAGAGCAAGCAAGTGGTTTTAATCGAGAATCCTAAAAATATCTTGATCGGTGGTGGTAGGATGACCAAAACTCTTCAACTAGCGCGATCGTTTCATGCTGCTGGGCATCGAGTCATTTTATTTGATCTCGAAAAATACTGGTTAAGTGGTTATCGATTTTCCAACGCTGTCGCTGGCTTTTACACAGTTCCTGACTCGCAAGAAGACATATCAGGCTATATTCAAGCCGTGCGTGCGATCGCCAAAAAAGAAAACATAGACTTTTTTGTCCCGGTGGGCATTTTCGCTGGTAGCTACTTTGACCCTGATCGCCAGCCAGTATTATCAGGCTGTTGCGAGTGTTTCCACTTCGATGCTGATACAATGAAGATGCTGGATAACAAGTTTACCTTTGCCGAACTCGCACGTTCGCTCTCGCTATCTGTCCCGAAAACCTTCCTAGTTACAGATTCCGAACAAGTTCTTAAATTCGACTTTGCCAACGAAAAGCGCTCCTACATTCTCAAAAGTATTGTCTATGACTCTGTTCTCCGCTTAGATCTCACCAAGCTACCAATGGAGTCTCACGAAAAAATGGCGGTTCATGTTAGAAGTAAGCCAATTAGTAAAGATAACCCTTGGATATTGCAAGAGTTTATTCCAGGAATTGAATACTGTACTCACAGTACAGTGAGAAATGGTGAATTAACGGTACACTGCTGCTGCAAATCATCTGCTTTTCAAGTCAATTACGAAAACGTCGATCAGCCACAAATTAAGCAGTGGGTGAGTCATTTTGTCAAAGAACTACAACTTACCGGACAAATTTCTTTTGACTTCATTCAGGCGGAAGATGGGACGATTTATGCGATCGAATGCAACGCTCGCACTCACTCTGCAATTACAATGTATTACAACCATCCAGGTTTAGCGGATGCCTATCTTAGTGCAGAAACGCAAATTGCATTACCTCTGCAACCGCTTCCTGATAGTAAGCCTACTTATTGGCTTTATCACGAAGTTTGGAGACTTAATGAAATTAGATCGTTAAAGCAGTTGCAAACGTGGTTTAAAAATATTTGGCGAGGAAAGGATGCAATCTTTAATGTTAACGACCCTCTACCATTCTTAATGGTACATCACTGGCAAATTCCTTTACTGTTACTCGACAATTTGCGAAAATTAAAAGGTTGGGTGAGGATTGATTTCAACATCGGGAAACTCGTGCAGCTAGGCGACTGAGTTGGCTTGCCATCTTTCGCTTTGCATAATAGCATTTCTATCTAAATAACTGTTGAAAAGGCAAAAACAAATGAGTACAGTAAAAGCAAATTTTGTAGCAACAGAAACAGCCTTTCATGTGGAAGGTTACGAGAAGATTGACTTCAGTCTCGTCTATGTAGACGGAGCTTTTAATATTAAGAACACAGAGCTAGCAGAAAGTTACAAGAATTTCGGCCGCTGTCTTGCTGTTGTAGACCATAATATAAATCGGCTTTACGGAAAACAAATTCGAGAATACTTCGAGCACTACAACATCGATTTAACGATATTTCCCATCTTCATTAGTGAACCTACTAAGACAATTGCGACATTTGAGTCGATTATTGATGCTTTCTCCGACTTCAATTTAGTACGTAAAGAGCCAGTCTTGGTTGTGGGTGGGGGATTAATTACTGATGTCGCCGGCTTCGCTTGTGCAGCTTACCGTCGTAGCACCAACTACATCCGCATCCCTACGACGCTGATCGGTCTGATCGATGCTGGCGTGGCAATTAAGGTTGCTGTGAATCACGGCAAGCTGAAAAATCGTTTGGGTGCTTATCATGCCCCCAAGAAAGTAATCCTTGACTTCTCGTTTTTGCGTACGCTCCCTACAGATCAAGTCCGCAACGGCATGGCTGAACTGGTGAAGATTGCGGTTGTCGCCAACTCGGTTGTATTTGAGTTGTTGTATGAGTATGGGTCAGAATTACTCAACACCCACTTTGGCTACATCAACGGTACACCGGAAATTCAGCAAGTAGCTCATCGCCTCAATTACGAGGCGATCAAAACAATGCTGGAATTGGAGACTCCTAACCTGCACGAGTTAGATTTAGACCGAGTGATTGCCTATGGTCATACTTGGAGTCCTACATTAGAGCTGGCTCCAT
Organism: uncultured Stigonema sp.; assembly: GCA_964658145.1. Lineage (GTDB taxonomy): Bacteria > Cyanobacteriota > Cyanobacteriia > Cyanobacteriales > Nostocaceae > Stigonema. Next base: position 548 of record CAZZYE010000606.1, on the reverse strand, counting down.
CAGTACCGTTGTTTCACGGTCATACTGTAAACATAGATATGGCACTCTCAGCAACGATCGCCGCCAGACGTGGTTACATCACTGACTATGATCGCGATCGCATCCTGGGACTAATGAGCCGCCTTGGTTTAGCCCTCGACCATCCGCTACTAGATAGTGAACTTTTGTGGCAAGCTACGCAATCCATCACTCTTACACGAGATGGTTTACAGCGTGTGGCAATGCCAAGACCGATCGGACATTGCTTCTTTGTCAACGACTTATCGCGTGAAGAACTGAGTGCATCTCTCGAAGAACATAAGCAACTGTGTGCTACATACCCGGATGCTGGGGCTGGAGTAAACGCTTATGTAGGCAGTGATGAGCTATTAGTTAGGAAATGAGGAAGTGGGGAGGGAGGCAGTGAGGGAGTAGGTGAAGGTGTTCAGGAAGGTGTAGGGTTTTGCAAAGAACATACCAATGCGGCAGCAATAGGCTTCAAGCCGCCGAATAAATTTATGACGACTCCTCCCGTGCTTCCAAGGAAGCTGAGAAACGACAGATAGACC
>CAZZYE010000605.1:0-5277 GCA_964658145.1 uncultured Stigonema sp. | reverse complement strand
ATAAATTACGAATTATTTTGACCAGTAGATAGGTCGCGCCGTCCACCTCTGACCTAGTTGAACCAGCAGTTCACTCAAGGAAACCTTTGATGATCTTCAAAAGCCTCAAGGATCGCTTCGCATCGGCGATCGCTGCCTTTCTCGTCCTCGGCGGGTCCGCTGCCCCAGCGCTGGTCGCCCCCGTGAAGAACGTGGTGCTGGTCCACGGTGCCTTCGTAGACGGCTCCGGCTGGAAGCCCGTCTACGACATCCTGAGCAAGGACGGGTATAACGTCAGCGTCGTCCAGGAGCCGTTGACGTCGCTGGAGGACGATGTCGCCGCGACGAAGCGTATTCTCAACCGCCAGCAAGGCCCCTGCATCCTGGTCGCTCACAGCTACGGCGGCACTATTATCACTGAAGCCGGAACAGACCCACATGTCGCCGGACTCGTCTACATTGCAGCTCACGAGCCGGATACGGGCGAGACTGAGTCCGCCAACGGCAAGCGTCTGCCAAGCGCCGCCAAAGCGCCCAAAAAGACGCCGGACGGTTTCCTCTTTCTCGATCCCGATCACTTTTTTGAGGACTTCGCGGCGGACCTGCCACGCGAGCAAGCCGAGTTCGAGGCGCACTCACAGATGTTTACCGCTGCCAAAGTGTTCACGACCCCCGTTACCAATCCCGCCTGGAAAGTGAAGCCGAGCTGGGCGCTTGTTGCGACGGCGGACAGGATCATCAATCCCGACCTAGAGCGCATGTACGCCAAGCGCGCCCATAGCCACAAGGTCGAGGTGCAGGGAGCGAGCCACTCGGTCTACGAGTCACGTCCTCAGGAGGTGGCGGCGCTGATCGAGGAAGCCGCGCAGCACGCCCTTAACTGAACTTGCCTACAGGACAAAGTTCATTTGGTTGAGTACTAGGATAACGGCAGCTGAATGCTGACTATTGTGCCTAGCAATTCTGTGGACTCGATACATAATTCTCCATTATGAGCCTCCACAATCCTTTTGACAATGGCAAGTCCCAGCCCTGTTCCACTCGGTTTTGTTGAGTAGAATGGTTCCGTGAGCATCTCTTGCACTTCAGGAGGAATTGGGGGACCCCCATTCTGAACCCTGATAGAGACCGTCCCTAACACAGCACTATCCTCTACTGTCCATTGAATAACTGCTCCTTCAGGAACTGCTTCACAGGCATTGCGGACAATATTAATCAACACTTGTTTCAGCTTGTCCTTGTCTGCAAGGATTTTGACTGTAGTTTGGGTCGGTGTAAAGACTATCTCCCGTCCCTGCGCTTCAGGCATCTCCCGAAGTGGTATCAGCAGCTCCTGTAGTAAGGCATTTAGATCCAATTCGGATGGGGATGCGCGACATTTACTTGATTATGATAAATTTTGTGTAGAGACGTTATATGTAACGTCTCTACACAGGGAAACTACTGGCTTTCACAACTCAAATAGCTTTTTTGTTTGTCTCTGTATCGATATATTCACGCCAACGACTAATTCGACCCTCTTTGAAATCCACTGCGATCGCATCTTCTGCTTTTTGGCGCAAGCCTGTTGCCTTCTCCATATCTTGCCAGGACCACTCCACAACCGCATGATTCCCCTCAACCAAGATTTGTTTAATTTCAATTTTCACGTCTGAGTGAGTTGCAGCAAACTCAGCAGTTACTTGCCGAATTGCAGTTGCTCCTACCCAACGATGACCGGGAACAATCAACACCCCATCTGGTACAAATAATCTGGCAAAGGCATCAGCATCCCCAGCCATCCAAGCCTTGGCTGCTTGTTGGATGATGGAGCGAATTTCCTCTGGTTTCAATAATTTTGTTCCTTCACCGTTTTGGACTATAAAGGTTGGGGTTGTCTGATAGCTGGGTGAAACCGTGGAAATATGGACAGCTTTAGTTTGAGTTTGGGTAATCAGTCCAACAATTAAAATTCCCAAGAGTGGGTAAGCGTTCACTCGAACTAAAGATGATCTGAGTCTTGCCAGGTAGGTCATACGTCAAGGACTACTCTGGAGGTTCTGGGCTGGGAAATACAAATCAACACTGAACCCTCATCGATTGTAGCACTTGGGGGTTCCTGGTAGGCAACTTCACCTTCGCGGATTTCGCACATACAAGTACCGCAGATACCTGCACGACAACTAAAGGGTGGATTAATGTCGTTAGATAAACGCCAATTCCAAGATAGTGCCATCACTCTCGCGCCAAGTTAGGGTTTTGCCTGATTTATTTCTTGTAAATTCATCATAGAACCTCCTAATCCAGTAAACCCTTCTCCAAAGATTTTACCCAAAAAAGTGTTGAGTTGATTGCGGGCTTGAATCTCAATCGTATTCTTAAATTCATAGACAAAATTCTCTCTCTTGACTGCATTCCATAAAGTCTCAAGATGCTCCCCGAAATTAATTGATCCAAGAAATAAATTATCCCAAATTGTAGGGGCGGGGTAACCCCGCCCTTACGATTGATCGGTCTATGGTTGGGATCTTTTATTCTCTGGAAGTCCCTAAGATAATCACCCAAGCACAAAAATACAATCTCACCTGCATTGCAGTGGCGATTAAGTAACTACACAAAATTAATTACAGTCCGCCGCGAGCGAAGCGAAGCAATCCCAACCCGCCGCCATTGCTTCCCAAGCGCTGCGTACGAGTTCGCGGCGGACACTGTGTAATTAATTCTGTTTACCTACTTACAAAGGTTATACCGTTTTTATATGAAGCTGCATATAATTAGCCTGCGCTCGTCTGGCTTTGTTCGTGTAGCCCCAGGCTTCTAGCCTGAGGGCGTTAATGTGCAGCCTCACATATAATTGGTATTACAGCTTAAGTTGCCACAAAAATTTTCATTATATTCAATTAAAAACTACTATCATCCGGATTTTTTAAGAATTAGCAAACGTAAATTTAACCGAGTCGGGGTATAAAATCTTGATATCTTGACAGTCTGAAAGGTTTATGCGGATTTTTAAGCGCAATCGTCGATGGGTGTTCCTGACCCTTTTTACCATTTCATTAGTTGCCGCATGTACGGTTTTTCCGGGAAACCGTGTTCAGCAAGTGTCACAGTCACAACAACACAATGTAGTCATTTTCGTTGCCGATGGGCTGCGTCCGGCGGCGATTAATGCCACTGATACCCCAACTTTACAAGAGATTCGAGAACGGGGAGTAAATTTTGTTAACACTCACTCTCTGTTTCCTACCTTCACCACCGCTAATGCTTCGGCGATCGCCACTGGACACTACCTAGGCGATACAGGTGACTTCAGCAATACTATCCAAGTCAGTGCTCCAGTCAAAAGTGCCAAAAATAGCCTAGTTCCCTTCTTAGAAAACAATGCCGTTCTTAAAGAAATTAACAAACAGTTTGGTGCCAACTATCTCAACGAAGAAACACTGCTAGCAAGTGCGAGAAAAGCACGTTTCAGCACTGCTGCCGTAGGCAAAATCGGACCTGTTTTCATCCAAGATATCACAGATGAAAAGGGCGAAGCAACCATCATCGTTGATGATGCTACAGGTTCGCCTACGGGAATTTCCCTAAACCAAGAAATTACTGCACTGCTTTCTGCCAAAATGCTGCCTTTGGCATCTCCATCACGCGGAGACAATGGCAAACCAGGCGACAGCAAGACCCCAGGTACCAAAGTTCCCAACACAGTCCAACAGCAATATTTTGCCGATGTCACGACTAAGGCAATTCTGCCACTGTTCCAGCAGCGGCAAAAACCATTTGTGTTGATCTACTGGTCCCGCGACCCTGATGGTACTCAGCATAATCACGGTGATAGCTTGAATCAATTAGTTCCTGGCATCAACGGTCCCACCACTCAGGCAGCTCGCCAGAATATGGACAAGAATCTGGCGCAAATTCGTAATACACTTAAAGAATTAGGCTTGTCAGCAACTACAAATATATTTGTTACCGCTGACCACGGTTTCTCGACTATTAGTAAAGAGAGTAAAACCAGTTATTCAGCATCGCTTTCTTACTCAAATGTACCCTTCGGTTTTTTGCCACCTGGTTTTCTAGGAATAGACATAGCAAATGAATTAAAGCTGTCTGTCTTTGACCCAGACAACAACAATGCTCAAGTTAATCCGAGTCAGGGACAGTTTTCTAAAAACAATATCATTGGGAAAAACCCGACGAAACCAGATGTCATTGTTGCTGGTAATGGCGGTTCTGATTTGATTTACCTGCCTAATGCTGCCAATAAAAAAGCTCTAGCCAAAAAGATTATAGATTTCCTGCTCAAGCAAGACTATGTCAGCGGCTTGTTTGTGGATGACACTTTAGATGCATTTCCTGGTACTCTACCTTTTAATGCGATCGCTCTTCGAGGAGCAGCACGTACTCCTAAGCCATCCATTCTGGTAAACTTTCGCTCCTTTGATACAGGTTGCGGCAATCCCACCGCCTGCGGAGTAGAAGTCGCGGATACACCCTTACAACAGGGACAGGGAATGCACGGTAGCTTCAGTCGCGCTGATACTTTCAATGCAATGATGGCTATTGGTCCTGACTTTAAACAGGGGTATAAAGACTTAGTTGCAGCGGGTAATGCAGATGTTGCCCCTACTCTGGCAAAATTACTGAGGTTAAAGTTGCCTGCACAAGGAAAGCTGGTAGGGCGAGTATTAAGTGAAGCATTGATTGGCGAATCTGACAACGTTACATTTAAGTCTTTTACGCTCAAATCTCCACCTGCTGCCAATGGTTTAAAGACCATACTGAAGTATCAAGTGGTAGGGAAAACTCGCTATTTTGATACAGCAGGATTTCCGGAGCGTACCCTTGGGCTGTAAATATAGCGGTTTTCGATTGAGTGAGGTACATAGACCACAATATAACCGTAGGGGCGCGGTTTCCGCGCCCTTACAATATTTACGTCACCATAATTAAACGTCAATCAGCATGAGTAACACCACAGAGACGATTTTCGGCAAAATAATTCGACGGGAAATTCCAGCTGACATTATTTATGAGGATGACTTAGCGCTTGCCTTTAAAGATGTCAACCCCCAAGCCCCCGTTCACATTCTCGTCATTCCCAAAAAACCTATTACCACATTAGCTGATGCCGAATCTCAGGATTCTGACCTGCTGGGGCATCTTTTGTTAACAGCTCAGCGTGTTGCTGAACAAGCTGGACTAACAAACGGCTATCGCGTTGTCATCAACACTGGTCCTGATGGTGGTCAAACCGTTTACCACTTACATCTACATATCCTGGGTGGACGCCCCCTCAGTTGGCCTCCTGGTTGATGGGGA
>CAZZYE010000604.1:0-5283 GCA_964658145.1 uncultured Stigonema sp. | reverse complement strand
CGTTCCGCCGGAACGTCTCTTCCCCACTCCCCATTTACACAGGAGAATTAAATGAAAAATTTAGCGGAAATATTACTAATTGCTCGTTCTGTGGGTAAGGAAGCAGCAGATCTCCTGCGGTCTTATTACCATAAAACTGGCGATCGCAACTTAGAGGTGAAATATAAACAGGATGAACCTGTCACTGTTGCGGATGTAGCGGTGAATGAATTTATTTTGGAGAAGCTACAAGCGGCTTTGGGCAATGAAGATTTTGCTTATATCACTGAAGAAACCTACAAATTACCAGAAGTTAAGCGCGCCATTTCTGAATGGGTGTGGATAATTGACCCTTTAGATGGCACACGAGACTTTATCGAAAAAACTGGGGAGTATGCGATTCATATTGCTTTGGTGCAAGAAACACGCCCAGTACTAGCAGTGGTAGCAGTACCAGAGGCACAGAAGTTGTACTACGCGACCAAAGGCGGTGGTGCGTTTGTAGAAAATAGCGATGGAACAGTACCCATACAGGTGTCATTACGGGAACGGATAGAGGATTTTTGCGTAGTAGTTAGTCGCAGTCATCGGAATAAAAGATTAGACTATCTGCTGCAACAACTACCCTGTAAAAATCAGAAAGCTGTTGGTAGTGTGGGTTGCAAAATTGCCACAATTGTTGAACAGCAGGCAGATATATACATTTCCCTTTCTGGCACGTCAGCACCAAAAGATTGGGATCTAGCCGCCCCAGAATTAATTCTTACCGAAGCGGGTGGTAAGTTCACCCACTTCGATGGTACCCCTTTGCAGTACAACACAGGTGATGTAAACCAATGGGGTGGTTTACTGGCTAGTAATGGTCAATGTCACGAAGAACTTTGTCAGGAAGCAGAGAGAATTTTGGCTGAGGTAGATCATATTAACGCCCCTAGCGGTCAATGATCGTGCTAGATACTGATCGCGCTTTTTTGTAATCTTCAATTGCGCCACTATAGTCTTTTATTTTAGACCGAGCATGACCTCGGCTGATATAAGCTGTGGCATCATTTGGATTGAAATGCAAAGACTGAGTGTAATCTTCAATTGATTCCCTGTAATCTCCCAGCTTAAAATGGGCGATCGCCCGATTGAAATAAGCTTTAGGATCGTTGGGATTAAGCTGTAGAAATTGGGTATAATCTGCAATTGCTTCGCTGTAATCTTCCAGATCCAAATAGGCGTCACCTCGCCTAAGATAAGCTGTGGCATCATTAGGATTGAGATGTAGAGACTGGGTATAATCTGCAATTGCACCACTATATTCTTTTAGTTTATAGTGAGCATAACCTCGACTATTATAAGCTGTGGCATCATCGGGTTTTATCTGTAGATACTGAGTGTAATCTTCAATTGCTTCGCTGTAATCTTCCTGCTCTAAATAGGCGTCACCTCGATTGAGGTAAGCTGTGGCATCATTAGGATTAAGCCGCAAAAGCCGAGCATAATCTTCAATTGCGCTGCTGTAATCGTTGAAAGACAAGTAGGTATAACCTCGACTGAGATGAATGACATCAGTGGAGTTTAACTGCGCAGACTGAGTGTAATTGACAACATCTCTCGGTTCGCCTAAGTCAGAGCCATGATTAGGCAAATTTATATCGACTTCAGCATCGTCATCATTGAACTTTACAATCGCTCCGGGCTTTGATCTGAAGCTATTATAATTGGGCAAAGTCGTATCAGCATCGGCAGCATCGGAATTGAATTGTCGAGACTGGGTGTAATTTACAATCCCACCCATCTGAGCGTTTAAGCTATGATGATTGGGCAAACTCGTATCAACGGCATCATCAGCATTGAATAGAGACTCGGTGTAATTCACAATCACTTCTTGGATGTCTTCAACTTCAGAACCGATAAGTCTTGGATCGTCATCAGCAACGGTATAGTCAGGATTGATCTGCATAGCGTGACTATAATCCGCCATTGCTCCCTTGTAGTCTCCAAGTTCAAAGCGGACAAGTCCTCGATTATAGCGAGCTTCGGCATCATTGGGATAAAAGCGCACGTACATATCAAAGTCTGCCATTGCTCCCGTGTTGTCTCCAAGCATGCGTTGTGCTTGCCCTCGGCTGTGGTAGGCTTTAATACCCTTGGGATTCAGGTGTAGGAACTTGTTAAAGTCCGCGATCGCTCCTTTGTAGTCTCCTGTGCGAACCTTATCCATTCCTCGGTGATAAAATAACTCGATATAATCGTGCTGGCGACGGTTCTGGGCTGCTGCCTGCTGTCGCTGCATAATGGTGCGTGAGATAGTCATGACATTACGCCGCAACTCTAATTGCGCGATCACCTGGCTACTTAATACCTGTAGTGCCTCCACTTGTTCCAAACTTAGATCTCGTGGCACTGTGTCAATAACGCATAGCGTTCCAATGCCAAATCCCTCTGGTGTCACTAGGGGTGCACCAGCGTAAAACCGAATGTTGGGGTCAGACGTAACCAAAGAGTTGGTCACGAACCTAGGGTCTGCCAACGCATTCTTGACGACCAATGGTTTTCGTTGCAAAATTGTATAAGCGCAGAATGCCAAATCTCGTTTGGTTTCTGGTGCTGCTAAGCCTATCCTTGATTTGAACCACTGTCGATTGCCATCAAGCAGGCTGATTAACGCAATTGGAGTACCGCAAATTTGTGCAGCCAAGAATGTAAAATCGTCGAATACTTTTTCGGGGGGAGTGTCAAGAATTTGATATTGGCGAAGTGCATCAAGCCTCGCTATTTCGTTGTTAGGCAGTGGTGGTTGTGGGTTCATCTATTGGTATACCTCCAAAAGCCGATTTTATCGAGTGAAAAACATTACTGACTAAACTTGTAAACTTTACAACACGTATGTTGATGTTTAAGAGCAATTATTTGGAGCGACAGGTTTTTGAAAGTACTGTCTCCTATAAATATTGGCTCAAACTTAAGAGTTTAACTGACTCCCAAAATTTCGTGAGATAGTTAGTTATATCAAGTTCGGCTAATTACTTACGATATGGTTGGTCTTGTTGGTAATAGGTAATAAATAATAGGTAATTGTTTTTTCCCATGACCGATTACCCATTACCCCTTTGGGGTTGACCCGAAGGGTGACGCTCCTGACGCTTCGCTAACGTCGAAGATCGCTGCGAAGAGGGCAGATCCTACAGGAGGGTTTCCCTCCTACAGCTCAGGAACACTAATTACCAACCCTCACATATATTATAAGTGTTCAAACGGACATAATATTACTTATATTACTAGATTCTACCACCAGAATAACCTTTATACCTTTAGTATGTCTTGCTCTATTCGATACTTCGGCTCTCACGCCAGATCTTGGGGCATCAACAAGAGCTAAAGCGTAAAGCTGTTGCTAGGCAAAAGCAGCGTTTTAAAGCTAAAAGTCAATGACCCAGCACTGATTAAAGCAGTTTGGCTTACCAGTTGAAACTGGGTCGGGTGTTTTCTTTGTAGAAATTGCAGCCATAAAGAGCTATATTCCGATATACTTGAAAGCCCAGAAAATTTTTTACGGATACGTCAGCCTGCAATCTCTCGTATTGGATTTTTAAGAAAAATGGTGTTGCGTCTATATCATATTTTGCTCGGTTGTGCAATGCTTAGCTTGGTACCGATAGGAGTAAAGTTTGCTCACCCCCAGGTTCTTTTAGCTAGCAAGTTGCAGCCTACTCCAGTAGCACAAAACCATATTGATAAAACTCAGGCTCAAACTAAAGCTACAAAACCTCAAGAGATTTCTCAAACTCCAACCCTCAATCCGACTGAAGGAAATATCTGGAATAATATTCTGGGTAAAACAGATGCTCCTGCTAACTGGCGTGTTGCTCCTTGTGAGGGGAAAGTGCCTCTGCTATGCGTGTCTTCCAAAGAAGGGCGTTTAGGTACGGTGGAGATGGGGGTTTACCCGTTAGGGCAGCAATTGGATTTTCAAAAGATGCTGACACAAACAGGCATTCCACTAAGTTCAAAAGTGGACTACAAAAATCCCAAGTACCAAAACCAAGTTTCATCAGCACTCAAAGCTTGGATTGTGGCTCACTACGCGGACATATCGAAAGACCGTCAAGTTAGCGATGGTAATAACATTACTGTAAAAGCGATGTCTCCGCAACAGGTACTCGTTGGTAAACTTCAGGGAATGCGCTATGAGTTTGTAGGACGCAAGCAACAGGGTGAAGTGTACGAGCAATATTTGGGTTATGTAGCTTTCGACGGTACTGCACTTTACGTAATTACGACTGCCTTAAATCCAGCTTTAGAAACAGGTAAGTTTGAAACAATAGAAAATTTTCAACTTTTTGAACCGCACTTATCTACAATTGTGACGGATCTAAAGTTACCTCGATAAGGACACGGCAATACCGTACCCTTATCGGAAAGATCTGGAGCTAAATTTCAGCCGAAGCTCGCTCAATTAACCGACGTGCTAAGGTTTGTGTGCCTGTATGTTCGTAATAATTTGTCGATACATCCAGGAACGCCCCGAGGTAGTCCAACTTGTCACCGCTAAATTCGACAAAACTTTGCAAGTTGCTGGCGACTTTTTGTGGTGTTAAACCCTTTGATCCAACTAAATTGCCCATCCAGCCTGTAACTGAGTTAAAGCTTTCGCCGATAAAATTCAGTTTACTGCCGGAGTCTTGACCTGGGATGTCGTCTCTAATGCTTCGGAACGTCGAATTTTGCTCTAACTCGTGCGGAGTTGTCTGACTAATCCAAGATAGCGATCGGTCGATGAAGCCTGAACCTAAAGGGATCAAACCATCAAAGCAAACCAAAGCCGCCATGCGCATGAACGACTCACCACTATATTCACCTAAAGACGCGACAAAATCCCCAATGCTGTCTCCAGGAATACCGTTAATTTGGCAGAAGGCGGTCAACTCAGCCACTAATTTTAGGCACAGATCAATGGTTTGTGCTTTCTCAGCTTTGGGAGTGACGTTATTTAAAAAACCCAAAAGGGGAATTTTCTCACCAACTTTGTTAGCCAATGCCGCTGCACCAAGTGCTTTATCTGTACTATCAACCGTTTGATAAAGCCACATGGCTCGTTGGTATCCTTGAGAACGGTCGTTGTAGAGATAAATCGCTCGTTCGCCAATTTGCTGAATGAGGTCTTCGTCTGTTTCACCAGTAACGGTTTTAATGGTGTTAACAAAGCCAACGACGTTTTGCCACTCACCAGGAGCGATAAAATCAAGCGCTCGCAACGCAGAAACAGTTATGTTATTAGTTGGCAGTTGATCGACCAACTCTTGAATCGGTTTAGCC
>CAZZYE010000603.1:0-5287 GCA_964658145.1 uncultured Stigonema sp. | reverse complement strand
ATGCCCAACTTATGAAATTGAAAAACCTAGAGTTACAAGAAATAAAGAGTATAAAAGGGATTGTAAGGAGCGCTTTGTAGCTAAATGCAGGGAAATTTAAGTGAAATTGATATTTGCAGTGTTCTGCAATTGATTGAGTTGGGGCAGCGAACTGGGTTACTGTTTGTCGAAGCCTACAATGTTTACAATTGCAACAAACTTGGTGTAGAAGAGGTAGTGAGATATCAACCGAACTATGACTGGAAACAGCGGTCTTGGTTTGTCTTTTTTCTCAACGGTCAAATTATCTATGCCGCTAATAGTGATAGCAGTTTATCCCGGCTAAGCGATCACTTGCGTCGTTACAAAGTTAAAGTGCGACTCGACGAAATGCAATTAGCCTCCTTAGCATCACGAAACGCGCCCGAGTATGGGTACTTGTGGATGCTCTTGGAACAGAATACGATCAACCCAACACAGGCTCGCAGTATCATCCACAGTTTAGTGTACGAGACTATTTTTGACCTGTTGAGCCTACACCAAGGTAGCTTCGTTTTCGATCTGAGTGTGGCACTTGTCCCGCAATTAACTACCTTGCAAATTGCTCCTACCCTAACCAAAGTGATCAAGCAGGTTCAAGAGTGGAAGCAGCTATATCCACACATTCAGTCTCCCGATCAATTTCCGGTGCTGATTGATATACCTGAGCTACAAGCCTCATTACCAGCAGCAACAGTGACTAAGCTACAGGATTGGACAAATGGCAAAACATCCCTACGCCAACTTGCTCGCTATCTCAACCGAGATATTTTGACAGTCGCTAAAGCAATATATCCCTACGTGCAACAAGGCTGGGTACAACTGGTATATTCGCTCACAGCTAACGGAGTCACACAAAAGCAAGACTGGAGGCTAAGTTTGGGGGGAAGCCAAAGGGTACGTATAGTTTGTATTGACGACGGGATGATTTGCTGTGAAATTGTCAAGTCTATTTTGCAGCCACAAGGCTATGAAGTGATCGCTTTAAACAATCCGTTAGAGGCGCTCAGTCTCGTTTTTCAGCTTAAGCCTGACTTAATTTTATGCGACATTGCTATGCCGGAATTGGATGGGTACGAGCTTTGTGCCATGCTGAGGCAATCTACAGCATTTCGGCTCGTGCCGATTATCATGCTGACTGGCAAAGATGGGTTTATCGAGCAAACGAGAGCCAGAATAGTGGGTGCAACAGACTATTTAACAAAGCCGTTTGGGCACACTGAGTTACTTATACTGATAGAAAAATTTCTCAACTACAATGTTGTGCAGGAGGCAAAATCAGACACGAGACTTGTTAATCCGAACAAAGATGAGGTAAAAAATATTATCCCAGAATCAGCCTGCCTCAGTCCAATCTCATTATCAAGCCAATTAGTGAAGGAATAGAATTAATTTATACAATAAATGCTTGTGGAAAAATCAGGGAATGTGTTCCAAATAGGAACGTCTACATCAGGAGGTATATAGGCATTTTATGAGTACAGTTCTGATCGTGGAAGACAGTATTGCACAAAGGGAGATGATTACAGACCTTCTGAAAGCGAGTGGCTTAACAGTCACTCATGCCAGCGATGGAGTAGAAGCGTTGGAAGCAATCCAAACCACACCTCCCGATTTAGTGGTATTGGATATTGTCATGCCCCGGATGAACGGTTACGAAGTCTGTCGTCGGTTAAAGTCCGATCCAAAAACCCAAAATGTCCCCGTGGTGATGTGTTCTTCCAAAGGGGAAGAATTTGATCGTTATTGGGGGATGAAGCAAGGTGCAGACGCATACATAGCAAAACCGTTTCAACCTACCGAGTTGGTGGGAACAGTCAAACAACTGCTACGAGGATAAGGGTGAACACAAAATGGTCAGCAAACCGGACTTTTTAGGAGGTAGTGGACAAGACCACTTTCGTCCTGAACTACAAGTAGAGAGTCCTGAAGGTGAGTTATATTTGAGGTTTTACATTTCTTCAAGTCAGGAGTTTGCACTACTAGCTACAGGCATTCGGGAAGTTATCGAACTTAGTCCTGATAGAATCACCCCTATCCCTAATGCTTCCCCTTTGCTTTTGGGTACTCTAAATTTACGAGGTCGAGTTATTTGGGTGGTAGATTTGGGTCAATTTTTGGGAGAAGTCACGGCATTAAACACCGATCGAGCAGAAATTTCAGTGATTGCTATTGAAGAGCAAGACACAATAGTAGGCTTGGCGGTAGAGGAAATTGGCGGTATGGACTGGCTTGATCTACAGCATCTGATTGCACCAACTCATGTGCCGGATGCTATGGCTCCTTTTTTGCGGGGAGAGTGGTTAATGGATGCTAAAAAAAATCAGTGTCTAAGACTACTCGATCAAACCGCAATTTTGCGGAGTGCACGGTGGGCAGGATGAAATTGGGAGGCAAGAAATGGCAACAAGTATAGATGATTACGAGCAGACGTATCAGCAGGCTTATAAAGCCTACGTACAAAGGAACTATGAAGAGGCAGCCACATTAATTAACCAGGCGGTACAATATTCGCCTAACGACCCCAGTACCCATTTACTAAGGGGTCACGTCTACAACGTTTTGCAGCAGTATGACGTAGCAAAAGAAGAATATCAAAAGGTGTTGGAGTTAACTAAAGATCCAGAAATCATTGATTTTGCTAAGAATGGTCTGGAAAACATCAGCCAATACCAACAGCTAGATGTTCAGGTTGCTGAAGTAGATAATCGTGGTCAAATTGACACTATAGCTTTAGAAAGACAAGAATTAGAGTTGGGGCGTCATGAGGACTTAAATGGCACTCCTCGCCCTGAGTTCAAATCCAAAGACTTGAGAGATGAGTTTCCTTCTTCCAGTCCATTTGACATACACTTGCAAGACGTTCCTGTATTTGATTCAACATCAAATTACTCAGAAAATTTTCTTGAAGACCCTTTTGCTTTGAATCAATTAGATGATCTTAAAGATCTGAATCCAAATATTAGTAGTGAGGAGCAAGCAGAATTAGAGTTACCTGCAATCTTTCAGGAAGAGATTTCAAAAGCTACTGTTAAAGAACTAGAAGAGAAAAATAATTTACAAGCTAGTAGCGCAAATTTAAAGAACGAAAATTCAGCAGTTCCTCAGTATAACAGCAACAATTCAACATTTACACAAGTTATACCGTCAAGCCAAGAGGGTGAAAATCAGGCAACCCTAAGTGAGGAAAAAGAACTACAACACAGCCATGAGAACTTTATCTTCCAAATCAATAGTTTGTCAGATGAAACTTTAGTGACTGGTGAAACGCCAGTCACGACTAGTTCAAGCAGTCAAGAAGAGTTGCATTTCCAGAGGCAGGAACCAGTTTCTTCATCTTCAAAAAGCGATTTTGCCGAGCATGAAAAGCAGCATAGCTCAAATTATAGACAAGATCAAAGTAACAACAATGGCGACAACAGCTTTGACTTGGCAGTATTTGAATCTGCTTTTGGCTCAGAGGATTTTGCTCTCCATGAAGATACAAGTAGTATTCTGACTAAAAATATTTCCGAAACCAACAGTATAGAGTTCTTAGACGACTTTGATGAATTTGACGATTTAGGAAATATTCCTTTCTCTGGATTTGACATTACGTCCAATTCTGCCTTTGATGACTCACAGCTGCATTCTAGGTCAGGTGAAACTAACCGCAGTAAAGTCTTGGAGAGTGTACCGAATACGGAAAGGAGAGATTACGCTTCTAAGAGCGCCCCGAGCGATCGCGATGCGGAATTATTCAGTATGACTGGTTCACAAGAAGCAGTCCCAGTCTTTACCCAAAAAGATGTTTCAAAGATAGAACCTCAAGTCAACGTCGAGCAAGGCTTGCTCGCACCATTGGAAAATGCGACTATAGAAAAGAAGCAATGGTTGATCGCTGGTACTGTAGGCATTGTCTCGTCACTAGTTGTCGCCGTAGTTAGCTTTGCTGCTGCTAACTTTTCTCCACCCCAGCAACGATCTGCAGTCCGGAACACAGGCTGGGTAATGGCGCTAGCAGCAGGAATTACCGGCTTTGCTACCGCAGGTTTTATGGGTAACCTGACCCTGCGGCAAATTCGTCGCACAACCAAAGACCTACAAGCTCAATTTGATGCGGTGCGTCAGGGAAATCTGAATGTTCAAGCGACAGTATATTCAGAAGATGAATTTGGACAATTATCTGCAGGCTTCAACGAAATGGCTCGTGTAATTTTTACGACAACAAGTGAAGCTACACGCAAAGCTCAAGAACAAGAGGAGGCTAAAGAAAACCTGCAACGCCAGGTGATTCGCCTGTTAGACGATGTGGAAGGAGCTGCCCGTGGAGATTTGACGGTACAAGCAGAGGTAACAGCAGACGTACTAGGAGCAGTTGCTGATGCTTTTAATCTGACAATTCAAAACTTGCGGGATATCGTGCAACAGGTAAAAGTGGCAGCACGAGAAGTTACCAAAGGGGCAACTAATTCAGAAACCTTTGCCAGAGCCTTATCTAGTGATGCCTTACGACAAGCAGAAGAGTTGGCCGTAACCCTCTCATCTGTACAGGTGATGACCGACTCAATTCAACGGGTGGCAGAAGCAGCACGGGAAGCAGAAGCTGTAGCCCGTGACGCTAGCGAGATTGCTCTCAAAGGTGGGGATGCTGTGGAGAATACCGTGGCAGGAATTTTAGAAATTCGCGAAACTGTAGCGGAAACAACCCGAAAAGTGAAGCGATTGGCAGAGTCATCCCAAGAAATTTCTAAAATTGTAGCGTTGATTTCCCAGATTGCTTCAAGGACAAATTTATTAGCACTCAATGCTAGCATCGAGGCCGCAAGGGCTGGAGAAGCTGGACGAGGTTTCGCGATCGTCGCGGATGAGGTGCGCCAGTTGGCAGATAAGTCAGCTAAGTCGTTGAAGGAAATTGAACAAATTGTTATGCAAATCCAGAGCGAAACAGGCTCTGTGATGACTGCAATGGAGGAAGGCACACAACAGGTCATTCAAGGTACGAAATTAGCAGAAGAAGCCAAGCGATCGCTAGAAAATATCATTCAAGTAGCAAAGCGCATTGATATTCTAGTGCGTTCAATCACCACGGATACAGTCGAACAGACGGAAACCTCCCGCGCTGTAGCTCAAGTTATGCAATCAGTGGAATTAACGGCGCAAGAAACCTCTCAGGAAGCACAACGAGTCTCCGGTGCATTGCAACACCTGGTGGGTGTGTCCCGTGACTTGATAGCGAGCGTTGAACGCTTCCGAGTAGAAACTGCTGAATCTAGGTAAATAATTATGA
>CAZZYE010000602.1:0-5291 GCA_964658145.1 uncultured Stigonema sp. | reverse complement strand
CGGATTTACGCAATTCAGTACTGAGTCTATAAACAACTCTATTAGATGCAATACACGCTCCTTGGACACAACGCAATTCATCGCCCACAAACTTTGGCAGTTTCTAACTCTTGAGAGGAAAACCCAAGTTCAATAGCTTTATGATAAGAATCGCACGCTTGTTTATTTTTTCCTAATTGCTCTAAAGCAAACCCTCGGCTAGCCCAAATATTGGGGTCTTTCGGGTTAAGGTCTTTGCCTTTGTCAAAAGCAACCAGGGCTTCGTTGTAGCGTTTTAGCTCTAACAGTGCTGTTCCTTTGTTCAGCCAAGCAGGATAAAAGTCATCTCTTAGTTTAGTTGCTTTGTCAAAGGATTTTAAGGCTTCCTCGTGGTCTTGAAAGTCTTTTGCCAGTAAAATTCCTCGGTTATGCCAAACTTGATAATCTTCGGGACGGATTTTACTAGCTTTATTAAAAGCTAAAAGCGCGTCTTGACGTTTTCCTAAATTACTGAGTGCATTACCTTTGCCGAACTGCTGCAAGTTGAAGCTGCGATCGCAAAGCTTTATACAGATGCTGGGTACATTAATTCTGGTGCTTTCATTCCTGCCGATCAAATCTTCTCTAGAGAGGGAGCAGTTGTCAAGGTTCAGATTGTCGAAGGGGGAATAGAAGAGATTAGAGTCACAGGGACTCGGCGGCTGAACCCAGATTATATCCGCAGTCGGATAGCACTTGGCACTTCTAAACCTTTGAATCGATACCGGCTACTAGAAGCACTGCAACTATTACAAATTAACCCTTTAATTCAAAATCTTTCAGTCGAATTATCTGCTGGCTCGCGTCCAGAACAGAGTATATTGGAAGTCAAAGTCAAAGAAGCAGACTCTTTCAAAACAGAATTTTTTGCTGATAATGGTCGGACTCCCAGTGTCGGTAGTTTTCGTCGGGGTGTTCGCTTCAACGAAGGAAACTTATTTGGCATTGGTGATAGTTTTGACGCCAGATACACTAACACCGATGGCAGCGACGCCCTTGACCTGAACTATACAGTACCGCTGAATGCTCGCAATGGGACACTCTCTTTCGCTGGCGGATTCACAAACACTAAGGTCATTGAACCACCCTTCAACCGCTTAGATATTACAGGCGACTATTCTTACATAGATTTGAGTTACCGCCAGCCGATCATCCAGACTCCCACCAAAGAATTGGCATTAGGTCTGACCGTGTCTCGAGAGGAAAGTCAGACACAACTATCGGGAGAGAACTATCAACTTTCTCTTGGATCTGATAATAAGGGGAACACCCGTATATCAGCAGTGCGGTTTGTTCAGGAATATACACAACGTAGTCCCCGAGAAGTTCTAGCCTTTCGTTCCCAATTTAGTTTAGGGGTGGGGTTGTTCGGTGCAACTGTCAACAGCAAACCTCCTGATAGTCGTTTTTTCTCGTGGCGGGGACAAGGACAGTATGTGCGCATTTTGGCACCAGATACCTTACTGGTAGTACGTTCTGATATCCAAGCAACAACAAGATCTCTTGTACCTTTAGAGCAATTTAGCTTAGGAGGTCCCCTCAGCGTTCGGGGTTATCGGCAGGATTTGTTTTTGACAGATAATGGCTTTGTTGCTTCTGCAGAAGTACGATTCCCGATTCTGCGAGTAGAAGATGTGAAGGGGCTTTTGCAGATAGTGCCATTTGTAGATTTTGGCGTTGGTGGGAATACCTCCGGTTACGCCAATCCAAATCCTAACACTTTGGCTGGTGTGGGCTTGGGCTTGCAATGGCAGATGGGCAACAAATTTACTGCCCGTGCTGACTACGGTTTTCCGCTGACTGATGTTGTGATGGGGGATAGAACACTACAAGAACAGGGTCTTTATTTTACTGTGAATTACAGTCCTTTTTAAGTACGGCGAAGCGGAATTAAAAATTAAAAAGGCTTACATCTGTTCGTAGTGAGGACTTTAGTCCTCAAGAACACGAAGGCTAAAGCCTACGAAGTCTTCAAATCTATTAGGAATAAATTTATGAAACAGATTTGGCGATCGCTCTATTTAACAATTCTTCCCCTAGCCATCTTGGCTAGTTTTACTCGCATAACCACCGTCAGAGCGCAAATCACTCCTGATAAAAGTCTAGGCGCTGAAAATTCCGTTGTCAATCCCAATGCTGCGATCAAAGGACTTCCCAGCACTCAGATTGATGGTGGTGCGACTCGCGGCGCAAACCTCTTCCACAGTTTTCAAGAATTTAACGTAGATGCAGGAAGAGGTGCTTATTTCTCGAATCCAGCAGGAATTCAGAACATTCTGAGTAGGGTGACAGGAGGTAATCCCTCGAATATTTTCGGGACACTTGGTGTTTTAGGCAAGGCTAACCTATTCTTCATTAATCCTAACGGGATCATCTTTGGACCAAATGCTCGCTTGGATGTGGGTGGTTCATTTTTTGCAAGCACAGCCAACAGTCTAGTATTTCCCAATGGCTTTGAATTTAGCGCCACCAATCCGCAAGCACCACCACTGTTAACGGTGAATATTCCCATAGGATTGCGATTTAGGGATAATCCGGGAAGTATCACTAATCAGTCTATAGGTGTTGATGTCAACAATAATCTTGTTGGTCTTCAAGTGCCATCAGGAAACACCTTGGCACTAGTAGGCGGTGACGTTAACTTAGATGGTGGAAGAGTAACAACAGCAGGAGGAAGAGTTGAGCTTGGAGGATTGGCGCAAGCGGGAACGGTAGGGTTAAATGCTGATAGCAGCTTGAGTTTTCCTGGGGGTGTGACGCGAGGTGATGTATCGCTTACAAATCTTGCTAGGGTTGATGTAAGTGCTGAAGGGGGAGGTAGTGTTGCAGTTAATGCTCAAAATTTTGAGCTTTCGGGCAGAAGTCTTCTTTTGGCTGGAATAAAATCTGGCTCGACAGTAGCTGGCGCTCAGGCTGGTGATATTGTCATTAATGCTACAGATAAAGTACAAATTCAAGGAGACGCTAACTCCTCTAGCAGCATCACAAATCAAGCAGGAGAGAGTTCATTAGGAAATGCAGGAGATGTTCTTATCAATACAGGAACCCTGGAAGGAATTGGCTCTTTTCAAATTGGTTCTGCAACTTTTGGAACAGGAAATGCAGGAAGAGTGAGCATTACAGCTACAGATAAAGTCTCCTTGCAGGGATTAGAAGAATCGGGGAGCGGAGTCGCTAGCCTTGTCGGACCTTCAGCTAAAGGTAATGGATCTGACATTATCATCAATACGCGATCGCTTTCTTTATCCAACTTTGCTCAATTAGCTACCTCTACTCTTGGACAAGGTAATGCTGGAAACATTCAAGTCAATGCTTCTGAGTCTATGTCTGTAAGCGGTAACTCACTAATCCAAGCCGCTACCTTTGCATCTGGAAATCCAGGAAACATAATTATTAATGCTGAGAATGCGGCTGTCTCCTTTAGTGGAACAGGAACAGGAGCAAACACTTCGGTTGCTGGCAGATCAAATTCCTTCGGAGTAGATTTAGTTGGTACTGGACAAGGTGGAGACATCACAATCAAAGCGCGATCGCTATCCCTAACAGAACTGGACGTGGCGGGTTGCCATCTAATCCTAATCAAGCCCTCACAAGTGACAATGTTCGAGTTGATTTGGTAACCCCTGCCTCAAGTAGCGGAAATTCTGCAAGTACAACTGTGAAGCCGTCAACTACTTCCACTGTCAAACAGATTGTACCTGCCCAAGGATGGGTATTCAACGACAAAGGTCAGGTCGTTCTGACAGCATACGATCCTACGAAGACTGGCTCACAACGTCCCTGGCAACAACCTGCTAGTTGTGCTAAGCGTTGATTTTTTGCTAGTTGTGGGGTGGACATCTTGTCCGCTGAAGATCCCCCCTAGCCCCCCTTAAAAAGGGGGGAATAAGAGTAGCGGCAAACAGCCGTTCGCCCCGACTCGGTTTTATTAGCCCCCCTTTTTAAGGGGGGTTGGGGGGATCTCCAAGGTTTACAAGATAACCGAAAAGTATTGAAACCTACACCGAAAGCATTTGAGCTTTATAGGAGGGAGAAACTATGCTAAATAAGCACCTTAGACTTGGACATAAATTACAAAAATTTCTCAAAAGAATATATAACAAACATTCCCTTTTCCTCGCAGTTTTGTTATTTACCATTTCTGCCGCAATACCGCCTGTTGTTGCCATTTCTTCACCAACCCCAATTGTCCAATCTCAGCCGGATGGGGGATTAGCCAACAATGCTACTCAACTATACCGTAATGGACAGTTTGAGAAAGCAGCAGCGGCTTGGCAGCAAACAGCAAATGTTTTTGCTGCTAAAGGAGATAGTTTAAACCAGGCGATGGCGTTGAGCAATCTCTCTTTGACTTATCAACAACTGGGACAGTGGGATCAAGCGACAAAAGCGATTGAAGAAAGCTTGGAACTGCTGAAAAACCAACCACAGGGTAAGGAAAAACTCAAAATACTGGCTCAAACTTTGGATGTTCAAGGGTATTTGCAACGGGAGAGGGGAAAATCGACAGATGCTCTTAATACTTGGCAACAAGCTACTAAAATCTACAGCCAAATTGATGAGCCGGAAAAATTAGCTCAAAGCAAAATTAATCAGGCTCAAGCAATGCAAGATTTGGGTCTTTATCCTCGTGCTTGCAATACTTTGTTAGAAGTATTAAGTGATAAAATAGACGTGCAAAATTGTCAAGACCTAGGTCAAACAAGTGCAAAAGAATTAACAGAAAATCTCCAGCAACTCACCAAAGAATCTCCTTCCCCAACTGTAGTCGTGGCATTGAGAAGCTTAGGGGAACTGCTGCGAGTTGTGGGTCAGCGTGAGCAGTCGGAAATCATTTTAACAACAAGTCTAAACCTGGCTCAAAAATTGAATTCTCCTCAAGAGCAAGCTGCTGCTTATCTTAGTCTAGGTAACACGGCAACAGACTTAGCTCAAGACCAAATAGTTCGCCGCAAACGCGAGGATTATCAACAAAAAGCATTATCATACTATCAAAATGTTGTCAAGCTTTCTACATCACCAATTACGCAACAGCAAGCACAACTGAATCAACTCAGTCTACTGCTGAAACTAGAGGAATTAGAAGAAGCAGAAAAATTATGGCGATCGCTCAATTCCCAACTGAGTCATTTATCTCCCAGTCACAAAGGGGTGTACAGCCAAATCAACTTTGCCAACATTTTTATCGGATTAGCTGAAAAAGACAACTATACGTTCAAGGTATCCCCTCAATAGTTCGGGGTAAACAATTATGTATCCGTTCAGGGGGGGCG
>CAZZYE010000601.1:0-5299 GCA_964658145.1 uncultured Stigonema sp. | reverse complement strand
TGGGCAGTGCCCACCCTACACTACTTAAAATTTTTCATGAATGATTTAGGATTCCTATATTACCAATTACCCATCTTTTATAAGTGATTTGCCGGACATGATATTAGTTACTCATCATCTTTAGCACTTAGATAAAAATGTATAACTTAATATAAATTAACTGCGTATTTTAACAGTAAATTTACAGTTACTTTACTCTAATTTTATATTTTTTTAGCCTAACTTGGGAGAAGCTACTATTGTGTTGGAGTAGCTTTTATAACATCTATGAAGAATTTATCATTACCTGTAAGCGAAATCAAACGATTTTCAGTAATAACCGCAGTTGCTGTTGGCTTAAGCTTACTCAGTATGGGCGAGGCGAGTGCTTATACCTTCACTAAAGTCGCTGATACTACTAGCGGCTATAGTTCCTTCGTCAATACCCCTCCTGCTATAAATAATCAAGGAACTGTAGTCTTTTTTGCTAACTTAGATGCGGGACGACAAGGTGTTTTCACTGGCAACGGTACCACAACAACTACTATTGCTGATACCAGTAGTCTTTTCCGCTCATTTTCTTCTTATCCTTCCATAAACGATCGAGGAACTGTGGCATTTGCTGCATCATTAAATGATGGAATAGATGGAGAAATTCCGTCGAGTGTGGGGATTTTCACTGGTGATGGAACAACAGTTAACACGATTGCCACCGTTCGTCCCAAAAGCTTTAATTCTAAGTACGATTATATTACCCTTGATTTTCCCTGTATCAATAACGCAGGCGCCTTAGCTTACAGACAAAAAACCAACTATACCAACAGTATTCTCACAAAGGATGGAAAAACTCTCGACGAAGTAGTGCTTGGTCAAGAACTCATACAGCCTCTCATGAACAATGTAGGAACAGTTACTTACATACATGACAACACTGTTGGAAACGGAGAGAGCACAATTGTCACGAACGATGGAACAAACAAGACTGTCATTGCCGACACTACTGGTATCCCCCGGCTGTCCAATTTTATTGAGATAGGATCTCCCGAGGGCGGTTTCTCGGAGAATAATAAAGGCACTGTAGCTTTTTACACTGTGACTTACGATGCAACGGGAGCTGGAGTAGGTAACGCGATTTTGACGAGCAATGGAACCACAAGAACTACTATTGCTGACATCAGCGGTTCCTTTAGCAGTCTGTCTACCCCCTCAATAAATGATCTAGGAATCGTGGCCTTTTTGGCTAACCTGAATCAAGGAGGTCAAGGTATCTTCACTGGACCAGATTCAGTACGTGATAAGGTGATCGCCACTGGTGATTCCCTGTCTGGTTCGACGGTCACAAGCCTTACTTTTGGTCGTGGTTCAAAGGGACTGAATAATTCCGGTCAAGTTGCATTCCTTGCTCAACTTGCGAATGGCACCACCGGCATCTTCCGTGCCGATCCTGATAGTCCTAAAAAGCTGTATCACTACAACTTCCATCACCACTTTCCAAAGCCTGCAACAAGTAGCAGATAGCTGTTCTAAGGGACTTCCAATTAAAAAAATCTCCAATTTTGTAGGGTGTGTTAGACGGAACGTCGTAACGCACCACAACACGGTGCGTTACGCTGTCGTTCGCGTCAGCGTCTCCCCTTGGGAGAAGAGCGCACCCTACGGAACTGCTTATTTATTTTTTGCTATTCCCTAATTCGTAATTCGTAAATTATTACCAATGTGAAGTGGCTAGTCAGCAGACTTGGTGAGAACGGTCTGATTGGGGTCGGAGGATGGTTAATGTGTGCTGGGTACTTGTCGATCGCAGTGTTCCAGAACTGGATACTGTTTATCCCTTTGAGTATTATGATGGGATTGGGCTTCTATATGATGCATAGTACCCTTCAGACGCGATCGACGGAACTAGCACCTGAGGCACGAGGTACAGCCGTTGCGCTGTTCGTGTTCAACCTGTTTATTGGACAGGGACTCGGTACAGCAGTATTTGGTAGGGTTGTGGATAGTTCAGGCTACATTCCTTGTTTTGTTGTGGCTGGTGTGGCGATCGCCCTGCTTTCTGTCTGGCTGGTGAAGCAGAACTCCCGTGTTGGGTAATCGTTTCAAATCAGGTGATGGATTAAATCAAAAATCTCATTTTTTTAAGTAAACATAATATGTTTCTTCACCAGAGGTTACCAGATCACTATTATTATTATTGATGTGCAAAAAATGCTTCTTAATGTTGCCTTTAAAATCTTCATATTTAACTTTTAGCCAATCCGTTGAACTAGTTAAGTCAAAGGTATATTCATTAAAATCTTGAATCTGAAACCAATCAGATGAACTAATTAAGAACTCGTGTTTTAATTTGGGAGGAACAATAATACAACGAATAAGCTCTTTTTCTTTTATGTTACCTAAAGATTTATAAGATTTTTTAATGATTTCTGGGTTGAGAAAAATCCAATCTTCTTCTGCTTTTTTCATGCTATTTGTAATAAAGTCTGAGCGTTGACTACCATATGTAACTAAATACAAGTTGTTTCTTTTCTCTAAGTAATGAAGATAGAATCCTATTGAATCAGTCCATTCATAATAAACAAAAGGATTGCTAACGATTAGGATCGGGTCACTGATTACAGTATTTTTTTCTACTAAATTTAACAGTGCATTTGTCCTGTTCCCTTCAATTGTAAAATCATGGGCAATGCGCCAAGTGTCATAAAACTTGAGTATCAGACAAAGAACTATTAAGAAAGAAAGTATTTTTCCTAAAACCCTAGATTTATTATTAATATTCCTATACATCTGAACAAGTAAAAATGAATACCCTAGCATTCCTGGCACTAAATATCTGGCTGTAAAACCAGACTTGGCATAAAGTAATACCTGAGGTAATACAATCAAAATAAATAGGATAAAAGTAGGAGAAAATAAAATATTCAATAACCCTTTGAAATTAAGATTATTATGTCTATTTACTAATATCATTAAAGTCAAGGCGAAAATTATTATCCATTTAAAGCCCAGATATGTTAAATTAGATGCAGATCTTAAAATGCTATGAAAATTGAACCCAGTAACACCAGCATATCCATTAGTTGTGCCGATAAAATACTTAATATATAAAAGCTCTGAAAGTAAAATTAATAATATAACCAATAGTGATAGAGCATTATTCTTTATAGATTGACGCCACAAACAGGCATGAAAATTGTGATATTGCCATACTTTGATAAAAGCTATTGCTGGAATCAAAAGAATAAAGCTCTCTTTACTTAGTGACATGAGTAAAGTAGAAGCAATAAATAATAATTCACAGATCACTCTGTATTTACTGGTTTTGACGCTTAGTACTGTAAATATTAATGTAACTGAGAGCCAAAACATACCGCCCGTTTCATTATCAAAGAGATGAAAACCTACTTCTAATTGAAATCCCAAAACTGATAAAAAAGCAAAGAATAAAGCTTCTTTGAAGGAAAAGTTTATTATTTTCGCAAAAATAAATATAAAAAATGTAGTAATAACAATTAGAATACCCGTGTAAAATGACCACAAAAATCTATTAATTCCAAATAATTTTGATTCTAGATATAATTGAAAAACATAAAATGGTCGGAATCTTCCTTCTGTTCCTCCATGAAATTCACCTATAGTTGCTTTAAACAATTCTTCAAAAAAATTCTTATTTTGCAAATCATGGTTTGTAGTAATCATCACGTGTTCATCTATAAAATGGTATCCAGTAAATAAAGTTCCACTTGTAATAAAAATTAAAAACAAGACTCCAAAAATAATTATTAGCGCTGTCAAATAATAATTTTTGTGGAAATATTGAGTAATGGAAACCATTTTGTACCTACCAAATTCTACTTTGTTTGCAAAAATCCATTTTTACTTATCAGCCTATTTGAGTTCCCTAGCCTTTAGATTGCTTTGAATACACTCTGTTAAAAGCGGTTTCTTTTTGTTGTCGTTCGGATCACCCGCAATCTTCAGGGTGGGGTTACCCTACCCCAGATGATGTAGTCTTCAACAAAATTTTGACGGGATTTGAGATTGCGATTGTTGAGAATAGTATGAATAGCCTCAAGTCATAATTTGGCGCTCTACACTGAGAGCGGCTTTCCGGGGATTATTAGTACAATTGTTCCCAACCAATGAGCTGGCGATGTCACCCGACAATTTGTAGTTTAATTGAAAATGGCTGTAAGAATAACATCGTAACGCAGAAATAACCGAGGGAAAACATGAAATTCTTGATTGTTCACGCTCATGCAGAACCAAAAAGTTTTAATGGCGCATTGACGAGACGCGCCAAAGAAGTACTAGCAGCAGCAGGACATGAGGCGATCGTTTCCGACCTCTACGCTATGTTATGAACATGCAATCCTAGAAGTGGAATACCTAATAGCCTGAGAAAATGTGCTCAAGATAGTTGGTTACAGCAAGATTCAAAATCATGGATGGCAGATTGATTGTATTTGAAGGGGTGGAAGGTTGTGGCAAAACAAGCCAAATAGAGCTTTGTTGTCAGTGGCTGCGTCAAGACGTTGCATGTAACGTCTCTACATCTGTAGTCGTGACTCGTGAACCTGGGGGAACAGACTTAGGCTTGCATCTGCGGCGCTTGTTGCTAGAATTCGGGGAACACCCAATTGCTGACAGGACGGAATTACTTTTATATGCTGCTGACCGATCGCAACACGTAGAACAAGAACTTAAGCCTAATTTGGCAAAGGGTGCGATTATTTTATGCGATCGCTACACTGATTCCTCTATTGCTTACCAAGGTTATGGTCGCGGACTAGACATCAATTTGATTAATCAGCTCAACGTCATCGCCACCGGAGGTTTAGAAAGCGATCTGACTTTGTGGTTAGATGTTGATGTTGAAGTGGGACTTGCTCGTAAAAGGGGAACTTCAGTAATTGCTGACCGCATAGAAAAAGAGCAGATCTCTTTTCATCGCCGGGTACAGCAAGGATACGCTCAACTGCATGCATCCTATCCCGAGCGAATTGTACGCATAGATGCTAGCTTGGAGAAAGAAGCGGTCCTTGCACAGATTTATGGCATTTTGAGCGATCGGCTTGAGGCTTGGGGGTGTATCAAGAAGTAGGGGGAGATGATTATGGCAGGGGAAGTACGCCTCCAGTAGGAGCGAACGGCAGGAGCGCCCCTACCAAGCCGCTATCTTGCATTGCAAGACAAAGCAAGGCATACTAATAGCAGTACTTTAATACGAGATCCGGTTGCTGTTAGTAACGTTTACGGACTGAAGAGCCCCCCAACCCCCCTTAAAAAGGGGGGCTTATTCCCCCCTTTTTAAGGGGGGCTA
>CAZZYE010000600.1:0-5304 GCA_964658145.1 uncultured Stigonema sp. | reverse complement strand
TATGGCTACGGTATTGATGCTGGCTGGGAAGATGGCAAGCCGATATCCCGTGGGGTGATCTTCTCGGATAGACAGTTGTATCAACCAGGAGAAAAAGCTTGGTTGACTGGTTTTGCCGACTACTTGCAAAATGGTATCCTGCAGCAGGAAAAAAATACCAGCTACCAGTTAACTCTCATCGATCCAAATGGACAGAAGACGGATTTAGGAACGCAAACCACGAATGAGTTTGGTACGTTTTCTCTAGAGTTACCTATTAACAACAATCAAAGTTTGGGCTACTATACAATCCAGGCGAAGGGGAAGAACGGGCAAGAAATATCTGGGGAGTTTCGTGTTGCTGAGTTTAAACCTCCTAATTTCAAAGTTGAACTCGCTGTTGATCAGGAATTTGCCTTCATTAACGACAAGGTTGAGGCGAAAGCGACAAGTAATTATTTATTCGGTTCTCCAGTAGCAGGAGGAAAAGCCCAATATTTTGTCACTCGGCAGCAGACTGATTTTATCCCTAAGGGTTGGGAGGAATTTACTTTTGGCAGGAAGTGGTTTTGGCCTGAGGAAACTCCTTCTATACCTGATGATGTGTTGCAAGCTAATGCCCAACTTGATACCACAGGTAAAAGTACTCAAACGGTGACAGTGGCTAAGGATTTGCCTTATCCGATGACTTACCGCGTGGATGTCCAAGTCGCAGATGTTTCTCATCTATCTGTGGCAAATTCGCAAACGTTTACGGCATTGCTTAGTCACCGCCTCATTGGGTTGAAAAGTCATTTTGTTGCTGAAGCTGGGAAAGCTTTGACTGTGGAAGCGATCGCCACTGACCTAACAGGAAAAATACTCCTCGGTCAAAAGCTGCGTCTGCAATTGCAACAGATGAAATATAGCAGTGTTACTCAATTGGTAGAAGGAAGTCAGACACCGAAAAATCAAGTTGAGTACAAGACAGTGGGACAAGTGGAAATTACGTCTGCCAGTACTCCTCAATCTGTCATGCTAACACCAAAAGAATCTGGTTCTTACCGTATTAGGGCTAATTTTAGCGATGCTAGGGACGATCTGGGTGCAACGGATTTGCAAATTTGGGTAACTGGTGAAAATCCGGTGTTTTGGGGTTCGAGAGAACGCGATCGCCTGGAAATTAAACTCGACAAAACAACGCTTCAAGTTGGCGAAACTGCGACTGCCTTGATCCAATCACCCTACCCTGAAGGAGAATTGTACTTTGCTGTGGTTAAGGACAAACCTCTCTATCAACAGATTATCAAAGTTAAGGGAGGCGCACCACAAGTTCAATTTCAAGTCACACCGGAAATGTTGCCAAATGCCGCAGTCCAAGCTGTCTTGGTACGACAGGGTAAACCTCTTCACCAACTGGAACCGGGAAGTTTGGACAATTTGGTAAAGATTGGCTTTGCACCTTTGAAGGTCAACTTGGATGATAAGTATCTGAAAGTGCAAGCTACCCCAGTGCAACCGTCACTGACACCGGGTGCACAACAAACGGTACAGTTGGAACTAAAAGATAACCAGGGGAACCCAACAAAAGGACAGTTTACCGTCATGGTGGTGAATGAGGCAATCCTACAGTTGTCTGGCTATCGTCCGCCGGATTTGGTGAAGACGGTTTATGCCGAACAGGCGATCGCCACCCGCTTCAGTGATAACCGCCGAAATGTCGTCGTACAACAACAAGCTTTGACTCAACGTAAAGGTTGGGGTTATGGTGGGGGGTTATCTGCTGGTGCAGCAAGTACCCGTATCCGTAAAGATTTTCAGGCTTTAGCTTACTATAATGGATCTGTTCTTACCGATGCAACAGGTAAGGCACAAGTCACGTTCAAACTACCCGATGACTTAACGACATGGCGGGTGATGGCGATCGCCACTGATGGAAATTTGCGTTTTGGTAACTCCGAAGCAACATTTGTCACAACGAAGCCGCTAGTCACTAACGCTATCCTGCCACAGTTTGCGCGTCCGGGCGATCTCATCCTCGCTGGTTTATCTGTCACTAATAATACCGATGAAACGGGAAATCTGACAATTCGTGGTGAACTCAGCGGCACAGTGAAGTTTGCAGGAAATTGCAAAGAAGCTGCCTGCAACATCTCTACTAAAGTTGAATCCGCAACTCGTGCTTATCGCTTTCCGATGATAGCAGGTAGCGTCGGAGTGAGTCAGGTCCGCTTTACGACTCAATTGAATCGGACTACAGCAGATGCATTTGAAGTCCCTTTAGAAATTAAGCCACTAGAAATTACAGAACAAGTCGTGGAGACTGGTGTCACGAAGAATCAGGTAAAAATTCCCCTGAATGTGGAGAAAAATGTTGTTTCTGATGGAGGAGGTTTAGATATTCAACTGGCAAGTACCTTAATACCGGAAATAACAGCATCAGCACAACAGGTTTTGCAGAATGATGACTTACCTTTCACAGAACCAACGGCAAGTCAGTTAATCGTTGCTGCCAATATGCAAATTCTGTCTAAGAAATGGGGAGTGGGGAATCAATCCCTAATCTTCAAACAAACAAACCAAGCACTTAAACAATTGCAAAAACTCCAACTAACGGATGGTGGTTTTGCCGCGTTTCCAGGACAACAAAAGTCAGATCCTTGGGTTTCTTCCTATGCAGCTGAGTCTCTAGCTAAAGCAAATCAGGTGTTTCCTGGTTTAGTGGATGGTGGGATGCTACAGAGCGTTAAGACTTATTTGCAGAAAGTCTTGGCGAATCCTGGACAATACGATTTTTGCCAACAGCAATTGTGTAAAAATCAACTGCAACTCAATGCCTTGACGGCTTTGGCAGAATTGGGAGAAAAGCGCAATAGTTTCCTCGCGGATATTTACCGTCAACGCAACGCTTTTGATTTAGTGACTCAGATGAAACTGGCGCGATATTTATCTCAGTTTCCTGAATGGCAGAATGAATCTAAACAACTGTTGAACCAACTGCAACAGAATATATATGATACTGGTGCAACAGCAGTTGTGAGTCTACCCCGTAACTGGGAATGGATGAGTTCGCCTACAACCGCACAAGCACAGGCTTTACGTTTATTTATTGTCCAACACACTCAACCAGAAGTTATCGATAGGTTATTGCAAAGTCTGCTGGCACTCCGTCGAAATGGCACATGGCTTCCAAGTTATGATAATGCTCAAGCGCTGACAGCTTTGGTGGAATACTCCAAACTGCAACCCATACCGCCAAATTTTGTTGCCAAAGTGCAATTGGCTGGGAAAAAGCTGGGAGAAAAGCGATTTGAAGGCGATCGCAATCCCAATTTAGAGGTGAAAGTCCCGATAACTGACTTACCGCGTGGTCGTCACGATCTGCTGCTACAGAAATCCGGACAAGGTGAGTTACACTATCTGGCTGCTTATCGCTATCGGTTGCAGGGAAATCAACCGGGGAGGTTTAACGGTTTACGAGTCACGCGGGAGATCAATCGCGTAGGTGAACAGATGCTGCAAAGGATAGGTCTTTACGCTTTTGATCAGCCATTATCTTTACCAAGTGGACAGGTGTTTGATATTGGTTTAGAAATTATCGCCGATCATCCTGTAGAACATGTCGTCATCACCGATCCCCTGACCGCAGGTTTTGAAGCCGTGGATGCAAGTTTTCAAACGTCTACCCCTGCATTACAGGCAAAGGCAGACAACTGGCAAGTCGCTTTCAAGACAATCTATCGCGATCGCATCGTCGCTTATGCAGACCATCTCGAACCAGGAGTCTATCACCTTCACTACTTAGTACGTTCTGTCACTCCCGGCACTTTCATCTATCCTGGGGCTAAAATACATTTACAATACACACCTGAAGAATTTGGACGTACTGCTGATTCTACACTGATTCTTGAGGAGCATCTTTGACCGCATTTTTTAGCGTTCTTCTTTGCTCTTACGTGAGATAAAAAAGTCTATTTACTAAGCAGCAGGCTTGTTATTAATCCTCATTGGATTATACGAAGTATTTCTCTAGATGGATATGAGGGTATTTTTAAGACTTTAAGATACTTTACAGTAGTTTTTAATTGAATTGACCACATTTTAAGGGCGGGGTATCCCCGCCCCTACGGTTTTGTTGTGGTCAATCTGAATAAAATCCGCTGTCAGCTATTTTGATGCAGCAATTTCAAAAATTGGTGCTATTAACCAGGATAAGCTATCCTTATCTAGAAGAAAGATGACAAAGAAAAATGTAATTCTGTTATCGATGCTGGTTTTTGTGCCAATTTCAACAATCGCACACTTGCTGCATTTAAATTCATTAGTTGTTTTTATTACTTCTGGTCTAGCAATTATTCCCTTGGCAGCATTGATAGCTAACTCTACTGAAGCGATCGCAGAGGTGATCGGTCCAGCTTTGGGAGGCTTACTCAATGCTACCTTTGGCAACGCCACTGAGATGATTATCTCAATTGTTGCCCTTCGTGCAGGTCTGGTTGATGTCGTTAAAGCCAGCTTAGCAGGAGCGATAATTGCAAATTTACTCCTGGCATTGGGGTTGGCTATTTTATTAGGTGGTTTGCGTTACAGTGAACAAACTTTTCAGCCTACTGTAGCCCGTCTTAATGCTTCTTCTTTAACTTTGGCGGTGATTGTTCTGCTAACACCTACTGCTATACAATTCACTTCTAAGGGTTTGCACATATCAATTCTAAATAATTTTTCTTACGCAGCATCTATATTGTTACTTACGTTCTACTTTTTGCTGCTAGTGTTCTCAATGAAAACTCATAAGCATATGTATTTAGTAGAGGATGTCGAGAACAATCCTATTGAAGATAATCAACCAAGAGCTAATTTATGGTTACAGATTGGAGTACTGCTAGGTTGTACTCTAGTACTTGTATTTGTATCAGAAATTCTTGTTGATAGTCTAGAAAAAGCTATTTCTACTCTAGGTTTGACTAGGCTGTTTACAGGTGTAATTCTTATTCCCATTTTTGGCGGCATCGTAGAGTTTATCGCTTGTGTCACTTTTGCTGTTAAGAACAAAATGGAGTTAGCTGTGGCTGTGGCTATAGGCTCTAGTTTGCAAATTGCCTTGTTCGTAGCTCCTATTCTAGTTCTTGTTGGTTGGTCAATAGGTCAACCAATGAATCTCAGCTTCAATCCTTTTACAATTGTGGCAGTTACTATGGCTGTGGTAAGTACCAATTCTATTAGTAACGATGGTAACTCCAACTGGTTAGAGGGAGTATTATTGCTGATCACCTATGCTGTTTTAGCAACCGCATTTTACTTCCATCCTTAAATAGTTCGTAATTCGTAATTCCAAAATTCAATTAC
>CAZZYE010000599.1:0-5320 GCA_964658145.1 uncultured Stigonema sp. | reverse complement strand
TTATAAAATCTGCTGGACGCTTTAATCGTGACAGAAATTGTCAGGAGAATCTGAGCCGATCCTCCTCCGAGTGCGAGGTTAGATTGTGGTCTACTTAAATGAAATGTGCTCTCCAATTGGATATAGCTTTTAGTCTGTTGCCCTAATCCATGACATTAGTCATGCTGAAGATCCCACTTAAGACATGGTCAATTTAAGTAAATTTGTCACTAGTGTATGGCAAATTCAACTTCTATGATTGAGATATAAAACTGTTAAGCCAGATCGGGTTTTATCAGGCTCAACTCTAAATAATTGATTCAAGGAGATTTAGTGATGAAACGGATTATCGCAGGTGCAGCACTGGCTCTACCGTTGGCTATTGCCTCTCTACCATCACCGGCATCGGCATTCGAGGTCATTATCAACCCTCACCACCATGAACGTCGGTGGGTTGCAGGGCATTGGGAACACAGACATGGCGATCGCGTATGGATTCGTGGTCACTATGAGTGAATCTAGAAGAGACGTTCCGGCGGAACGTCTGTACGGGATCTGCGGAAGTTGATTCAGCATGAAGGGGTGCATTTATCTGGTTAGAAGTGTCTGTTGCATCAACTCTCACCAACTTACCAGTATTCACATATTTATTAGTTGATCATATCAGGAAATACATTCATGAAGTATAAATTTGATTTGAAACCGATATTGAGCGCTGCTGCGATCGTGATCCTCGCTACAGGTTGTCAATTATCGTCTAAGAGTGGGGCAGTTTCTCAGAATAATTCTACTGAAGAGGCAACAAATTCTTCTTCAGCCCCGACTGCGATCGCTCAAGTTTCAGATAAAATCTCAGATCTCAATTTAACTGACGCCCAAAAAGCACAAATGAAACAGATTAGAGAGCAAAGTCAAGCGAAAATAGTCGCTCTCCTATCTTCCGATCAGCAAAAGCAATTCAAAGCTGCGAATCAGGGTTCTCATGAATCGCCCATGAAGGTACTGCGATCGCTCAATCTTTCAGCAGAGCAAAAACAACAAGTTTACGAAATTATAAACGCTCAACGGCAACAAATCCAGGCAATTCTTACCCCTGAACAGCAAGCGAAAATGAAACAGCACCGTGCTTCGATGAAGCAACCTTCATCCAATTAAGAAGCGCTCGTTGAGATATAGCAGTCCACGAATGATTTAGGATTGCTATATTAAGGTTGCAGATGGAAATGACTCAGACTAATTTAGAAATTATTGACCACTTGAAAGCGGAAACTCATGGTTTACTCTTTACGAGTGAATCTGAGTATCCGTTTGAAGTTTTTCTTTGGGAAGCTATTGCACCTGTAACACCTGAAAAAGTTGTGCAACAGACAGGGCATCCTCAAGATACACCTGTTGAAGTTGTGGAAGTTGAGAACTTTTTTAGGGTGGCGACGACCGAGTCAGAGTGGCATACTGAAGAGGAAAAGGAAACCGTAAAAAGGTATCAGAGTTTGGTCAAAAAGCTACAAAATTACCTAAGTGACATGAAAGTTTATCGCCTTGGTCATGTAGAAATTGATGTTTATATTGTAGGTCAAACCCCAGATGGTAAGTTAGCAGGGCTTTCAACCCATGTCGTTGAAAGCTGATCCCCTTACTGAATATCGATGTTTTCCTCAATTACATCTTGAATTGCTGTGGGAACATTGGAAAGAAAGTCATAATCTGTCATTTCTTCCAGTAGGTCAACACTAATTCTATAAGCTTTCCAATCCGGGTTTATTCCCTGTTGGTTCGGTACGTCTACAGCAATAACGCGAGTGTTAGCAGTCACACCGCTGATCCCAGTACCAGGACGGTCTAGGATCACGACAACTTTCCAAGTTGTCCGAGGAATCGTTACTTTGCCTTTCAGGGGTTTACCTTGACTGTCTAGAGGTCCAGCAATAATGTAGAGTTCTTTCCCTTGGTTTACCAGTTCTCGACAATAGCTTTCCAAACCTTCCCAAGTGTGCCGATTGTTGTCTGGCGTTTGGGGGATCATGTTGGTCATGAGGAAGGTAGCAGAGTTATCCTCTACATTACGAGTGCGATCGCCTGAAGGGACAACATGACCTTTATCGTAGCCTGACCCACTGTAAGCACTAGGAGTGACCCGTTCCCATCCAAGAGGAAGGAGAGAGTCGGGGCGGAAGTTATTCTGGCGGTCTACACTTCCCAACCATGATTTGTTAAGCTGCCAGCTTGCCCAATTAAGAGTTTCTTTGCTTCTGTTATATGACAGCACATATTGCGGCTTGACCATCAGGTAGTTATCAGGATTGGCTACACTTTCTGTCGCATCGCTAGGATTTCCCAACATTATATGAACACTCACAGGTTCCGCCGATTTTTGTGTTGTTGGCAACATCACGGTGAACCGAACACATCCCACTAGCAATATCAGCAGGATAACCACAGCAGCTAAAGACCGAAAGCGACCGAAAACTCCCATATGTAAAGCTTTGATGATTTCTCTCAGAGATTTGGCATCTTTGGAGATTTTTTGCTAATTTAATAGTACAATTGTTCTATGATTTAGTACAATTGTTCTAGAGTTTAACAATCAGACGATAACGGCGCCAACAAGTCCAAGAGTTGGAAAGCCAATCACTTAAGCAGTCAAAAGCTGATCGCCATTTCGCTAAGACCCATATCCCCTTTTAAAAAGACCCTATTATAAGGTCAATACTATGATGACACAAGTGCAGGGTGCAATTGCAGCCCAGGCCAAGTTTGAGCAATACGTTGAAGACCAAGCCGACGTCACTCGCGCCTACAAGAGCGATTTTTCCTTCCAAGCACTCGCTGATGCCACCGAAACAATTCTGTATCATGCCTTCTGGTTAGCCGATGAAAAACAGAAGCGTTCACGGAAGGAGTACAGAAAGCTACTGTTTGACCAAGGTTGGAAGAACGAGGAGAAAAAATACCTCAAAGTTGCCGCAGCGTTTGAAAAGTTTTCACCTGAGGATTTGGCGAAAATTGAGCCGAGAACTATATATAAGCTAGCGGAGAACAGCAAAAAGTACCAGTTAATCATAGACAGGCTACTTGACTTAACCGCAATCACCCAAGACGCAGTGCGCAAACTGATCGCGCAAGAGCGTCAACCAACAGTTCCAAAACCTGAGAAACCCAGTATTTGGCGGCGAACAAAGAATGGTGGGAGATATTGCCAGATTCCACCGATCCATGAAGCGGACGAGCGGACTGGAACGACCCTACAAAAGATGATAGATGAAGAAGGGTATAGCGCTCAGCAGATCGTCGCAGAGGCGATCGCACTGAGGCAGGCATATAAGGAAGGGCGGTTAGTGTCGGCAGAGGGATGAGAACACACATTGTCAGGGCGGGGGAACCCCGCCCCTACGTG
This sequence comes from uncultured Stigonema sp., assembly GCA_964658145.1. Taxonomy (GTDB): domain Bacteria; phylum Cyanobacteriota; class Cyanobacteriia; order Cyanobacteriales; family Nostocaceae; genus Stigonema. The sequence continues at coordinate 1,947 of CAZZYE010000599.1, read as the reverse complement.
TGCGCTTCTGTTTTCATACCAAGATTCAGCAACGCCATGCAACGCCAGAATTTGTTTGATTGGAGCTATTTAATTACTAACGTGGGTATCTGGCTTAAATCTGGCAAGGAGTGCAAGTAACCTTCGATCAAATCTCCTAATGCCAATGGTTGATTGGCGCTACACCACAAATAATCATCGCTCACGATTCCTTCGTTTTTCATCCGCACAATGTAGTAGCTTTTATCCTCACGATGAGTCGCTACAACGCGAAAACTTTCATACACTAAGGGAACATTTTCCTGCTTGGTCACGATTCTTTACTCGCCTTATAATTATATTGATAGCGCGTGTATCCAAGGTAATGCGTATAATCATAATTGATCGGTGCTCAAGATCGGCGATAGATGCACAAAGGTAGCACATAACGCATCTACCTAAAGCCATATTCTAGTATATATATCCTGAAAGAAGCAATAGCGAGCGATCGCTGTTCGATGCAATGTACGTGCGCATGCAAAAAGCCCCCAGTAGACTTCGTTATCTTATGTACAGCGTCACGCATTTTACCATTAGCCCCCTACCAAGCGCCTCGTGCTACTGCATTGATACTAGCTACGCCACATCTCTAAAAACTGCCTCCCAAGTCGGACTTTCAATAGACATCTCCAGACATTAATTGTGCGTTGTCTAGACACTTGTAGAGACGCGTCTCTACATTGTTTTTCGGAGATGTCTAATGAAGAAAGACTGTGTTGGTTAGCGTCGCGCTAATAGTGTTGATCATCTCCTTTGCTCTCTATCGAGCTCCCTATTTTTCTTCTGGGTGGCGGTTGTGGCAGTGGTAACCTCCAACTCATCGTACTTATTGGCTCTATAGATGATAGTCGAGAGCAACCAACTTAATATAAAGATGCCAATGATCAAGTAGCCAATTGTGCCAAAGTTCTCACTTATTTTACTAATGAAATCCCAGAACGGACCTTTCAGTTCTAACTGGTCACCAATAATGCTTAGAGCCTCAATTCCGCCGATGATCACAGCAACCAGTACAGAAACAAGGGTGATGGTCATGTTGTAGTAAAGCTTGCGGATTGGTTTCACGTAAGCCCAGCCATATGCACCAAGCATTAAAATGCCGTCAGTGGTGTCAATCAGGGACATACCCGCTGTGAACAAAGCTGGGAACAGTAAGATTGACCAAATCGGCAGACCTTTAGCTGCCTGAGTCGCAGAAATCCCCAGCAGCCCTACCTCTGTCGCCGTGTCGAAGCCTAAACCGAAGAGGAAACCTAAAGGGTACATTTTCCAGCTACTATCTATTAGCCGAAACAAAGGACGGAAGAAGCGACCCAGTAGCCCGCGTTGGTTCAAAAATTCATCTAAGGACTGATCGTCGTAAATTCCTCCCCGCTTCACGCTTTGGAAGGTCTTATAAACATCCCACAGAACCACCGTATTGATCGCTGCAATTGCCAGTAGGAAAAGTGCAGAAACAGCAGTGCCAATTAGCCCACCAATCTTTTGAAAACTGGGAAAGTCCTTCTGGATGGTCGCGGCAGTTAAGGCGATCGCCACAGAGGCGGCTACCACAACGGTGGAATGACCCAAGGAGAAGAAGAACCCAACAGCAACAGGTCGTTTGTTCTCCTGCATCAGTTTGCGGGTAACATTGTCGATCGCCGCAATGTGATCGGCATCTACAGCATGGCGTAAACCAAAGCTATAAGCTAATACGGCAGTGCCAAGTAGAACGGGATAGTCATGGAATGCTATGAGGGCAAGTACCCAGACTAAGATATTAACGCCAATCAGAAACGCATAAATGTTGATAACTTTACGTCTAACGTTTCTGGAACTATCGTTTAAAACACGTAAAAATCCGGATAGCATGCATTCCTCCCGATAAAAGCATATTTTGACAAGGTCGAACCTGAAATTAGCAACAAAAAACGAGCCAGCCTATTT
>CAZZYE010000598.1:0-5328 GCA_964658145.1 uncultured Stigonema sp. | reverse complement strand
ATATGCAAGAAGGAAGGTTTACTTGGGGTCGTCTAGAAAAACAGTATCGCACGGTTGAGAAACGAATTGATTGGATCTGGGTTGTAGTATTGCTGTTTGCAGCAGTGTTACTATTTACGATCAATCTTGGAGGATTGCCACTGCGAGACTGGGATGAAGGTACTGTAGCACAGGTTGCTCGTGAAATTTGGCGTGCTCCAGTCGGTTCAATGCGTTGGCTTTACCCAATACTGGAGGGTGAACCATATCATAACAAGCCGCCGATGATGCACTTGCTGATTGCTTGGGCTTACTCTTTGGGGGGTGTGAATGAGTGGACGACACGCTTACCTGGAGCAATGTTAACAGCGACTTCAGTACCTTTGCTATATTGTATTGCGCGAGAAATATTTCGCCAACGTTTGGCAGCAATTTATAGTGCCTTGATTTATCTAACAATGCTACCGGTGGTGCGTCATGGAAGGTTAGCAATGTTAGATGGAGCGGTGGTATGTTTTTTTATGGTGATGATGTTGTGCCTATTGAGATCGCGACGGGATTTGCGTTATTGCCTGGGTGTGGGTATTGGTTTTGGGTTGATTTGCCTGACTAAAAGCATATTGGCTATATTGCTGGGTGCGATCGCGCTTGTCTTTCTCTTTTGGGATACACCACGACTGCTGACCAGTTGGTATATGTGGTTAGCAATTCTTATTGGCAGTGCGCCTGTGGCTTTTTGGTATGGTGCCCAATGGTTGCACTACGGTCAAACTTTCACCTCAGTAGGCGTAGTTGATCAATCCCTCAGCCGTGTTTGGAAATCTGTTGAGGATCATTCTGGACCACCTTGGTACTATTTACTAGAAATTCTCAAGTACACATGGCCGGCGCTACTTTTTTTGCCACAAAGTTTACGCAAAACATGGCAAAATCGCAACCTAAGCTGGGCAAAACTCGTGCTGGTTTGGAGTGTTGTTTATCTCGTTGCTATTTCCCTGATGGAAACCAAACTTCCCTGGTACGTATTCCCGATTTACCCTAGCTTAGCCTTAGCTTGTGGTAGCAAGCTTTCAGAAATCGAGATGCCAATACTTTCATCTGTTCGCCGCTTTTGGGTAGCTGCTTTAGCTGTCATGGCTGTGGGGGCTACTGCGGCAACGATTTATTTTAGTTGGGGTACAGAAGCTAAATCAGATTTACAGCTAATTTTTGTAGCAGTAGCTGCTACAATGGCAATGTCTGCTATTTTGATAGAGCAAGGCGACAAGGAATTTCTGAAGATTCTATTGTGGGGAAGTTATATTTCCCTGCTGCTGTTCATGAAATCTCACTACTGGGTTTGGGAATTAGGGGAAGCCTATCCAGTTAAGCCTGTCGCCGCAATGATCCAACGGGCGAACCCAGCAGTAACAAAAATTTACACATCTTTTTCCTATCGGCGTCCGTCTTTAAATTTTTATAGCGATCGCATTGTTATTCCTGCTTCTATTGATGAACTGAAAAATCATTGGGAGTCCGAAGAGCAAATATACGAACTGCTTGATCAAGCTGCTTTCAACACTCTCCAATTAAAGTCGGTAAAGCTAGTTGACCAAACTGACCGTTGGATACTGGTTACAAAAAATACAAGTGTTCATGGCTAATTGTTGATTGTTGATTGTTAATGGTTCTTTTTGACAATCAACAATCAACAAGCAACACTCACTTTTCCTCTGTTTTTGGAAGTGTGTGGGGATCGTAACTTGTACTATGCTGGGTTACAGTTAACAAACTCAAGAGAATGGCACTTCCCAAAACTAGGGCTACTACAGGACGCTTGAAGAGTACAAAATCCCGTATAATCCTAGCTAAAGGTGTACTTTGACGACGGAGCGCCGATGAGAGCATTATCTGCTTCAAGGTAAACGGATCGCGGACGTAATGACCGCTTTGACAAACTACTAACCTTTCCTGGCAATACGAACAGGTAAACAATCCAATGCACGTCTTTACTGGCTTTGGCTTAGTATTTTTTTGGCAAATTGGGCAAGTAACATAATGATTATCAAAGGTGTGCGTATTCATTTACCTCGTCCGCCTAGTCAACTTACTCGCTCGATCGCAATAACTATATAGAATTCCCTAAAACACACGTGTGTAGATTACCCAATATTGTCTGAAATAATCCACGAATCACAAATACAGTTTTTGTGTTCCCGCGACAGAGGTGGCTGACAGAACGTCTGCCCCCACATCTGACAAGAACAGTTTAATGCCTGCATCATGAGTATAGCTAGATTTAGGTGAAGATGACCCCTCTCTACTCTCAAAGACTATCCCGGTGGTTAAAACCCCCGTATATAACTATTAACCATTAATTTTCTACCATTTAACCATTGTCTCTACAAATATTTTGCAGTATGAAGCCTTTTTTTACCAAAGCTTTGTAAATCAAATAGATACAGTAGAAAAATTGCATCCAACTTTCCTAGTTGTCGGGTTGCTAAATGATCGCTCACAATGAAATATAAGACATAAAAATTTAAATTTTTTATTAGATTTACTACTCTCAATGACTATCCTACCTCTCCCTGAAGTGAGCAAGGTAATGGAACCACCTGTGTTCTGTCATGCTTCTGCTCGTTTAACTCACCTGATTAACCGTTTTCAACCATCGCCAGAAAGTGTTGTGCTGCTTTTAGCCATGCTGATCGGCGGTGGTAGTGGTATGGGTGTCGTCACGTTTCACTATTTAATCGATCTGATTCACCATTTGATGCTGGAAAATCTTATGGGCGCGATCGGTGTCTGGGGCGCTTGGACTTTAGCTTGTGTCCCCACCCTAGGCGGATTAATTGTCGGATTGATGCAATGGCGCACCCAAGACTTTGGTCCTGGACTTTCATATCTGATCGCCGCCTCTCAAAAAGGAGAGATCAAGCGACAACTAAGACCCGTAACAAAGATGCTGGCAGCATCAGTAACCTTGGGTAGTGGTGCTTCTCTAGGACCAGAGGGACCGAGTGTAGAAATTGGCGCCAATTTTGGACTGTTGCTGTCTCAGGCACTACAAGTATCTCAAGAGCGACAGCGCTTGCTGTTGGGTGCAGGTGCTGCTGCGGGTTTGGCTGCTGGATTTAATGCCCCGATTGCAGGTGTGTTTTTTGCCCTAGAACTAGTACTCGGAGCCACATCCTTTGCCACCTCCGGCGTCAGTGTGGTGCTCTTGGCTGCAGTGGTGGCGGCGTTAGTGGCTCAGATTGGGTTGGGGGCACAGCCTGCTTTTACCTTACCTGCTTACCAAGCACGCAGTCCCCTAGAATTACCCCTGTATCTCGGTTTGGGTTTGGGGGCAAGTTTGGTTTCTCTTGCTTATACCGAGTTGGTCAGTCTGGCGAAAGCCTGCTTTGATGGGGAAGTGCCATATTTACAATGGCTGGGACGTATACCTAAGCCGATTCATCCAATTATTGGCGGTGTCATTGTTGGTGTAGTAGCTTTACGCTTGCCGCAAATTATGGGCATTGGGTATGAAACAGTGGAAGCGATGCTTCAGGATGTGGAGTTTTCGCTACGCTTATTAGTTGAGCTGCTGCTGGTGAAGCTGGTGATGACGGCAATTAGTTCTGGCAGTGGTTTTGTTGGTGGTTTATTTGCGCCAGCAATGTTTTTGGGTGCTTCTTTTGGAGGAGCTTACGCTAAGATATTGGCGCATGTAGTTCCGGGAATTAGTGATTACATGGCAGCTCCTCCAGCTTATGCAATGGTGGGAATGGCTGCTGTGCTAGCTGCAAGTGTCAGAGCACCGTTAACAGCAATTTTGTTGCTATTTGAATTAACGCGCGACTATCGCATTGTTTTGCCGTTAATGGCAGCAGTGGGTTTGAGTGTTTGGCTAGTTGAGCTGATTAAGCCTACCTCTAACTCTAACTCACATCTTCAGCAAATCGGTCTTTCTGGGTTGAAAGACGACCAAGCAGATATTTTGCTGCAAATTGTGGTAGAAGATGCTATGAACTCTTGTCCAAAAAAGCTGTCAGCAACTATGAAAGTTTTGGAGGCGGCTTTGGACATGACAAGCGATCGCTGTCATAGTGCTTTAGTAATTGATGAAGCAGGGCAGTTAGTTGGGATCGTTTCTCTGGAAGATATCAACCGCGCCCTTTCCCTTTGGCAAGAGTTCCCCAATTTACCTACCGAAATTCAGGGTAATTTATGCAATCAAACACTTATGGATATATGTAGTACTGACATTCTCTACGCCTATGGGGATGAACCCTTATCTGAGGCTTTAGATCGCATGGGTGGTAGAGGTTTGCATCAGTTACCGGTGGTAACACGAGACAACCACGAGCATGTTTTGGGTTTACTAGAACGAGAGCAAATTGCCTTAACCTGTGATGTTGCAGTAACTCGCAAGGCACTTCGCCACTATTTACCAATCTCTCTAAAAACAGATGTAGCCGTTAGTCATAAGTGAGGAAGAGACGTTCCGCTGGAACGTCTGTACGTCCGTGAGGAAGAGACGTTCCGCCGGAACCTCTGTACGTCCGTGAGGAGTGAGGAGTTATGAGTTTTAACTCCTCACTCCTCACTTGTAAATGGGTATTTAGGCGGTGGCTTCCAGAACTTCGGACTCTTCTCTATCCTCTGAGTCTACTTGCCTCAGACGAATGTGCTTTTTGCCTAAAGTGATGACAAACTCATCTCCAGGTTGGAGATTCATCTGTTTCGTATAAGCTGACCCGATCAGCAAGTTACCGTTCGACTGCACACTAATTCTATAACTAGCACTGCGTCCGCCACGACCATTTGCACTGGGAGCACTATCTAACTGAATGCCCTCAGCATCAATTAGGGCATTCAAGAATTTCATCATGTTAACGCGCTCTATACCATTTTTGGTAACGGTATAGTAGCCGCATTGCTTAGCTTTTTCTTCCTTGCTTAGGTTCTCTAGCTCTTTAACTTTTTTGAGCAGTTCTTCACCGAGTAGGGGATCAATTTTTTTCAGTTTAGCCATCAACTTAGATTGAAAACGAATGATTGAAGTGGTTGAATCGATTTTATTTTAACTGAGGTTGAGCTAATAAGATCAGAATCCTTTAATTTTTATCTGGGCTACCGCCAAGTATCTAGCAGTCCTATTTGATTCATGAACAAGAGGGGCAAGGGAGACAAGGGGATCCTGCGCCGTGCGCGGGTGGAGGAGTTTGAGGCGACTGGCGTGGACATTCATCGACAAGGGAGAGATGTTCACAACTCATTTAGGATTGCTATATTACAGGAATCAGCAGAATTTTTGCTGTTTTACCAATATTGCCAACACAATATATTTTAAAGACAACTGGTAGTGGTGATAAGTATAGT
>CAZZYE010000597.1:0-5335 GCA_964658145.1 uncultured Stigonema sp. | reverse complement strand
AGCAATTCCTAATCTAAGGGTACGATCGCACTCATTTGTTCCAAGTTTAGTACTTTGGCTAATTCTGCTTCACTCATTAGCCCTCGTTCTAGTACAATCTGCCGTAGAGATTTACCAGTTTCCAAAGATTCTTTCGCCACAGCGGCTGCATTCAAGTAACCAATATGGGGATTTAATGCCGTTACCAAAGCTAAACTGCCTTCAGCATATGTCAAACAACGGTCAAGGTTGGCAATAATTCCCTTGATGCAGCGTTCAGTGAGTTCAATGATGGTATTACCGAGAATCTCGATACTGTGAATCAGGTTATAGGCAATTAGGGGCATCATTACATTCAGTTCTAATTGTCCTGCTTGTGCTGCTAAGGCGATCGCATTATCATAACCCATTACCTGAAAACACACCATTGATGTCATCTCTGCCATCACTGGGTTATACTTCCCTGGCATAATCGAGGAACCTGGTTGAACGGGTGGTAGTTGAATTTCTTTGAAACCAGTTTTTGGTCCTGAATCCATCAGGCGCAAGTCGTGGGATATTTTAACGAGATCCTGCGCTAAGTTGCGTAAAGCACCGGAAACATTGACAAATGGTGCCATACTTTGCATTGCTGCCATTAAGTGGGGTGCAGGTTCTAGAGGAACGTTAATCAATTCTGAGAGAATTGTCACTACACGGGCGCGATATTGGGGATGAGTATTCAGCCCAGTTCCCACTGCACTACCTCCCAAACCCAGCATCATCAAATCCCCTGAGGCAGTGTATATACGGTTTTGATGTTCTGTGAGAATGTGCGCCCAAGCGCGGAAATTTTCTCCCAAGCGTACTGGTACGGCGTCTTGCATATGGGTTCTGCCGGATCTGACAATATCTTGGAATTGGGCGGCTTTTTCTTCTAATGCTGCTATTGCCTTGTCTATAGCTGGGTGTAGTGTTTTTGACAATGCTAATAAGCCACCAATGCGAATTGCTGTCGGAATCACATCATTGGTAGACTGCCCGTAGTTCACGTGGTCATTGGGACTAACGCGCTTGTAATTGCCGAGTTCCTCGCCAAGAATTTGTAGGGCGCGATTTGCCAGGACTTCGTTAACATTCATGTGGTGAGATGTACCCGCACCCGCTTGATAGACATCCACCACAAACTGATCGCGCAAATTTCCAGCCAGCACTTCATCTGCCGCTTGCACAATGGCATTGCTAATTTCTTGGGGAATGCAGCCTAGTTCACCGTTAACGATCGCCGTAGCTTTTTTTATAAGTACACAAGCGTCTACGTAAGTGGGTAAGGGCTTAATGCCGCTGATCGGGAAATTCTCTATTGCTCGCAGCGTTTGAATGCCGTAGTAAGCGCTACTAGGGATTTGGCGATCGCCCATTGAATCGCGTTCTATTCGGACTTGGGTATCTGTTTGTTGAGTCATGGTAGTGGTTAGTTGTTGTTTGTTGGTTAATGTTTGGTGCTAATGGATAGTGAGGAATAGGGGAGTCGTTCTTTTTGACAACCAACCACCAACTAACAATCCTATGACTATACCTAACGGATCTATATAGTACATAAGAACTAGCCGTGAGGAGAGTTTATTACAGCGCGGAGGAGAATAAGTAAGTCGGCATAAATAAATGAAAGTTTGTAGTAAGCGCTTGAGCGCTGAAGCGCTTACTACGAGCCAATTTTATTAAATTTACTTTTCTTTACATAGTTAGGTTTTTTATCGCCGACTTACTTAACTTCTATTAAGCTGGATGTACGCTCAATAAAACCGATTGTGACACCCTTGGGTGCGGAATGTGGGTTTTATGCTTTTTCAAAATTAAATATAGGACTTACTCATTGACAGAAATACTCAAGTATGCAATGGCTTAGGTAGGGCGGCGGAGCGCAATATTCATTAGGGTAAACCACAATATAACCGTAGGGGCGCGGAAACCGCGCCCTTACCACTACGAGACGAAACGACCGAATTCCGTTATACACATGATGCTCAATTTGTATAGTGCGTAAGTCCTAAAATAGTAAATATATCTTTGTTATTTGTGCTTAATTTATGATGGGAGAATTTGAAATCCAGCTTGATAAAAATGATTATCTAAGGTGAAAGCTGTAACAATCTCACGTTGTTGCATAACGATAAATGATAAACAATCAGTGAGAGAATAAGATTTGTCTTTAAGATGAATGAAAATATTCCCATCCCTGATTAAATAGAGTTCGATCAATGTTACTTTTGCGGGGCAGTTCAGAGCGCCGGCTTCCGGCGCTCTGCCTGCCTTGTCTTTGCGTGAGCCAATTCATCTCTACATTCACCAACGCCAAAATTTAAGCATCAACACCAATTGGGATCAAACCTTCTCGCTGTATTTCCCAGGCTAGGGTAGTGTCAACGATTTGATCCAGGTGATTATATTTGGGTTGCCAGCCCAGCACCTTACGGATTTTATCTGCACTAGCTATGACACAGGCGGGATCTCCAGGACGACGGTCGGTTTCGAGGACGGGGAAATCCACCCCAGAAATTGCCTTGACCCGTTCGATAACTTGCCGGACGCTGTAGCCCAGCCCATAGCCGCAGTTGAGAATTTGGCTTTCCTGATTTTGCTCTAAATAGCGCAAAGCATCCAGGTGTGCTGCTGCCAAATCTTCAACATGGATATAGTCCCTAATTCCCGTACCATCTGGGGTGGAAAAATCCGTGCCAAAAACTCGCACCCCTGGTTTACGTTTGAGTGCGGCATCGCAGGCAGATCGGATCAGGTGAGATGCCTCCCTTGACATCTGCCCCAGTCGTCCACTAGGTTCGGCCCCCGCAACATTGAAGTACCGTAGAATTACGTAGCGGAGATTTGACGCTGCGCCGTAGTCCCGAATCAGCCATTCGCTGGAAAGCTTTGAGCGTCCGTAGGGGTTAATGGGCTGGGTTGGGGCAGACTCCGTGACTGGATTTTCTGTTGGTTGCCCATACACTGCTGCTGTACTGGAAAAGACGAGCTGATTGATGTCCATCGCACTACAACAATTGAGCAAATTCAGCGTATTGCGCGTGTTGTTGGTGTAGTAGTCGAGGGGATGGGCAACTGATTCTGGTACACTAAGACTGGCGGCGAAGTGTAGCACTGCACTGAATTCATGCTTCAAAAAAACCTGGTAAAGAAGGTCTACATCTCCTAAATCCCCGATAATTAATTCACCGTGCAGTACTGCCTTGGGTGAACCCTTAGAACAATTGTCGTACACCACCACGTCGTAGCCAGCGAGGCCCAATTGACGGACTACGTGAGAGCCAATGTACCCAGCCCCACCAGTTACTAAGACTTTTTTGTTCATCTGCCTTTACCTAATAAAACAACGCGAACGGTTTTAAAGGCGATCGCTAAATCCAACCACAAGGAATAATTCTTGATGTAATACAAGTCGTAGGAAAGCTTTTCGTAAGCATCTTCAATAGATGCTCCATAAGGATACATAACCTGTGCCCAGCCTGTAATTCCCGGCTTCACCAGATAGCGCACTTCATAATAGGGAATCGCTTCTTTGAGTTTGACATCAAATTCCGGTCGTTCTGGACGCGGACCAATCAGACTCATCTCACCTCGTAGGACGTTCCATATTTGAGGTAATTCGTCAATCCGTAACAAACGTAACCAGTATCCGATTCGGGTAATCCGTGGATCGCGTTGACTTGCCCACTGCGCTCCCCGCTTCTCTGCATCCTGATACATCGAGCGAAATTTATAAACCCTAAATGGTTTACCGTAGAACCCACTTCGTAGCTGACTGTAAAATACTGCACCGGGGCTATCTAATCTGATTAGCAATGCGGCCAACAACAGAAGTGGTGCAACCAATACCAGTAAAAACACTATCAGTATGATATCGACAACTCGCTTCAGTTTCATGCTGAAGTCACCAGGTATTAAGTTAAAACCCTCACAAAAAGCCAACCATTTATCTTCTAACAAAGAAGAAGGCAGTTTATACCAAAACGTTTCGTAAGCATCCGGTAATCTGTAAACCGGAATGCCCCGCAACCGCATCTGCATCAACAGTTGTGCTTGGGATTTGGAAAACTCCATCTGGGTTGCAACTATTACCGCCGACCAAGATTCGTGACTCAATTCCGACAAATCGCGAAGATTTCCTTGATAACTGAGATTGATATCTGGTAAGTCAATGGTTTTTTGACTCGTCTCTGCGAGAACAGTCAACTTTCCTAAAGGATTCAGCGCCAGCAATTTTTGTGCAAAGTTGATGGCATTATCCCCTGCTCCTAATATCAACCAACGACTTTTCTGGGACTGCGATCGCACCCATTTTACCGCCACCAAGCGCAATATCACTGCCCAGATGGTAAATATTCCCAAGCTAGGTAACAAGACACTCCGCCACGACACCGGGTGATCTTTCTCAATACCTGACAAGTAAATTAGGGCAGAAATCAAGAACGCGATCGCTACGTTACAAACAATAATTCGCGCAGGTGTTCTTAAACCTGCTATTTGCCGATCTGGATAGTAAGCATCTGCTAAATAAAGTGCAGCAAGTACCATGCAAACAAATCCGTAAGGCAAGGGATTGAGCCAATGCAGCGGTTGATGAAAACGCCACCAAAAGGCACTCGCTAAACTAATAAACAAGCCAAAAATATCCGCGAAGAAGAATAATACTGGTAGATTACGGATGATGTTTGGCAACCTAGTATTCACAGGGGAACGAACTTCACCTGCAAGCGTGCAGCAGGTGTTAACAGAATACCAAAAGGTGCAAGACGAGTTAGCAGTGGCACAGACTCGATATACTAGCGAATATCCGGCGCTCGCTAATTTAAAGGCAAAAGCAGCAGTCCTGAAAAAGCAGTTGCAGTTGCGAATTGGGGAAAATGTGGGCAACGACCAGTCTGTGTCACAGCAGAATTTACAGATGGGAGAACTCAAGCAGAACCTAACTGCTCAGTTGGTGCAGTCGGATGTGGAACGTTCAGCATTAGTCAACCGAATCACGGTTTTGCAGAATGCCTACACCGCCTCCCAAAAACGGCTGGATGTCTTACCCAAACTGCAACAAAGACAGCAGCAGCTAGAGCGACAGTTGCAAGTAGCACGAGCAACCTATGAAGAACTGCTGAAGCGATCGCAAGAAGTGGATGTCGTTTTCAATCAAAATGTCGGTAATGCACGAGTTGTATCTATGGCTTTACTTCCCAACAAAGCATCTGCCAAAATTACACTCTACCTGGCGCTGGGTGGATTTTTGGGTATTTTGCTGAGTGTGGGGATAGCTCTGATGTTGGAAGCTATGGATCAATCCCTGAAAACTCTTGAGCAAGCCCAGCAGCTA
>CAZZYE010000596.1:0-5343 GCA_964658145.1 uncultured Stigonema sp. | reverse complement strand
CATCTCACGGACGTGAATTCCAAGCATACCTGACCCCTACTACTTGGGGTCGGATTACCCAAAACTTAGAGGAACCTTACAACGACTGTACGCAACGCCTTGCAGAGATGCTCACCCCCGGTCAGCACGTATTTGCCTATGGCGTTTTCTACCCTCAAGGAGAAGGATACAAATTTGAAGTCAAATCCTTTGTCTTTCCGGGCGAGCAACCAGGCAAATATCAGCATGAAGAGCCAAATTGGTGGGTCAAGCAAGTGCGCTCAATTGCCAATAGTTACCTCTATTGGCAGTTCAACTACCCCGAAAATCAAATCGATTATCAGCAATACCGTACCTTTTTGAGGGTGACTGGTGTCAAAAAGCGTGAAGATGATTACCTCCAAGAAACCGACACCATTTCCCGCTTAGTTTATGGTTTTGCTTCAGCCTACTTGATGACCGGTGAAGACCGCTTCCTAGAAGCCGCTGAAAAAGGCACTGAATACCTGCGCCAGCACATGCGGTTTTACGACCCTGAAGAAAACCTGATTTACTGGTATCACGGCATTAAAGTCACAGGCAATCGAGAGCAAAAACTCCTGACCTCCGAGTTTGGCGATGACTACGATGCTATCCCGGCATACGAACAAATTTATGCTTTAGCTGGACCCATCCAAACATACCGGATTACAGGCGACCCGCGCATTCTCAAAGATGCGGAGATGACCGTAGATTTATTTGACAAATTCTTCTTAGATAAAGAAGGCACTGGCTATTTCTCCCACATCGACCCCATCACCCTCGACCCGCGTGCTGAATCACTCGGTCACAACCGCGCCCGTAAGAACTGGAACTCCGTTGGCGATCACGCCCCAGCTTACCTAATCAACCTGTGGCTAGCAACCGGCGAACAGAAATACGCCGACATGCTGGAGTACACCTTTGACACAATTGAAAAATACTTCCCAGACTACGACAACAGCCCCTTTGTCCAAGAAAAGTTCCATGAAGATTGGAGCCACGACCAAAGCTGGGGCTGGCAGCAAAACCGCGCTGTGGTTGGGCATAACCTGAAAATTGCCTGGAACTTAATGCGGATGCAAAGCCTCAAACCCAAAGATAAATACGTGGCTTTGGCGGAAAAAATTGCCCATCTTATGCCCAATGTAGGTAGCGACCAACAGCGTGGTGGCTGGTATGATGTTGTGGAGCGCGTACTCGGCGAAGGGGAAGAGCAACACCGCCTTGTTTGGCACGATCGCAAAGCGTGGTGGCAGCAAGAACAAGCAATCTTAGCCTACCTAATCCTGAACGGTATCACTCAGAATTCTGAATATCTGCGTCATGCCCGTGAAGCCGCAGCCTTCTACAATGCCCACTTCCTCGACCATGACGACGGTGGCATTTACTTCAACGTCTTGGCAAACGGACTACCCTTCCTCATGGGTAACGAGCGGTTCAAAGGTAGCCACTCAATGAGCGGGTATCACTCAACTGAACTCTGCTACCTCTCAGCAGTTTACACCAACCTGTTGATCGCAAAGCAGCCGATGGACTTATACTTCAAGCCTCAGCCAGGAGCCTTCAAGCATAATATTCTGCGAGTGCAACCAGATATTCTACCCCCTGGAAGCGTGAAGATTGGTGCTTGTTGGATCGACGAAAAACCGTATACCAATTTTGATGCCGACGCCCTAACGGTCAAACTGCCCGATACAAAAGAACAAGTGAAAGTCAAAGTTCAAATCGTCCCTAATCAGTAAAGCTAGTAGTCGGCAGAAGCAAGATGGAGATCAATATCAAGACACTAGAAGTAACAGAGGTCAAAGCAGCTGTTACCGTAGACGCCAATACGACCGCGACAATCCAAGAACACCTGAGCGTTAACACCCTTCAACAAGTTACCGTAATCGAAATGACAGGTGATGTGGATGCCAATACTGCACCTCTAGTCCAAGATCAAGTTTTGCAACTAGCCCAACCACAGGCGAAACTGCTGCTGGATATGACCAAAGTACCATACATGTCCAGTGCTGGTTTGCGGATGCTGCTGTCGCTGTACCGACAGGTAGACAGTAAAAACGGTCAGATCGTTCTGGTAGGGCTTGTCGAAGAGATTAAGGACACCATGTCGATTACTGGATTCCTCAACTTTTTTACAACTCGCGACACCCTTGAGTCAGGTTTAGAAGCTCTCAAAGTCAAGCAAATGGTTCTACCCACTGCATAATCTCAGGACGGCGAAAATGGTTCTAGAAAGAATAGACATTCATCCTACCCGCAACGAGCGTGGTTTCAAGCTGCGTCCCGGTCGTCCGTTGCCTTTCGGAGCCACCTTAGTGCCGGGAGGAGTTAATTTCTCAATATTTTCACGCCATGCCAAATCCTGCACATTAGTGCTGTTCAAAAAGCACTCTCCGGAACCGATGGTGGAAATTCCGTTTCCAGATGAGTTTCGGGTTGGCAATGTCTTTAGCATGATCGTATTCGACTTGGATTACGAAAACATCGAATACGGCTACCGCATGGAAGGTCCAGTCAACCACGACGAAGGTCATCATCGGTTTGACTCCAATAAAATTCTCATGGACCCCTACGCCAAGGTCATCGGCGGTAGAGATATTTGGAGAGAAACCCCTGATTGGAATAACATCTACCAGCATCGATCGCGTCTTGTCTTTGACGACTTTGACTGGGAAAATGACCGTCCTTTGGAAATCCCCCCCGAAGATCAAATTATCTACGAGATGCACGTCCGCAGCTTTACCCGCCATCCCTCTTCAGGCGTAAAGCATCCAGGAACCTTTGCTGCCATCCGTGAAAAAATCCCCTACCTCAAAGAATTGGGCGTCAACTGTATCGAACTGATGCCCGTTTACGAATTTGACGAGTTTGAGAACAGCCGCCCCAACCCGCAAACCGGGGAAATGTTGCTGAATTATTGGGGCTACAGTACCGTTGGCTTTTTTGCACCCAAGGCAGGCTATGCAGCAACTGGCAAATTTGGGATGCAGGTCGATGAACTCAAAACCCTGGTCAAAGAACTACACAAAAATGGCATCGCGGTGATTCTGGATGTTGTCTTCAACCACACGGCTGAAGGCAATGAGAACGGTCCGACAATTTCCTTTCGGGGTATTGACAACCAGACATACTACATGCTTACCCCAGAAGGGTATTACTTTAACTTTAGTGGCACTGGTAACACCCTCAACTGCAATAACCCCATCGTTCGCAACATGGTACTCGACTGCCTCCGCTACTGGGCATCTGAGTATCACATCGACGGCTTCCGCTTTGACCTTGCCTCTATCTTGGGGCGCGACGCTTGGGGGGCACCAATGGCTAATCCGCCATTGCTAGAATCCCTGGCATTTGACCCGATATTAGCCAAATGCAACCTGATTGCCGAAGCTTGGGATGCAGGCGGACTATACCAAGTTGGTTCTTTCCCCGCCTTTGGTCGGTGGGCTGAGTGGAACGGCAAGTACCGCGACGGCATTCGCAAATTCCTCAAAGGCGAACCAGGACGGGTAGGGGACATGGCACAGCGACTGCAAGGTTCTCCAGACCTATATGCATGGGCAGGTCGTGTGCCCGCTACATCAATTAATTTTATCACCTGCCACGACGGTTTTACCCTCGCTGACCTGGTTTCTTTTAACAACAAGCATAACGAGGCTAACGGGGAAAACAACAACGACGGTGGCAACGATAACGACAGTTGGAACTGTGGGGCGGAAGGATGGACTGACGATCCGGGCATCAACGCTTTGCGGAAGCGGCAAATTAAAAATGCTGTGGCAATGTTGATGGTCAGCCAGGGAGTGCCGATGGTCCTCATGGGGGATGAGGTAGGGCGATCGCAACAAGGCAACAACAACACTTACTGCCACGACAACGAACTGAACTGGCTGGACTGGACGCTGTTGCAGTCCAATAACGACCTGTTCCGGTTTTTCAAATACTGCCTAGCTTTCCGCAACGCCCACCCACTGCTAAGAAATCAGAACCACTTCCGCAATGTGGACTACGTAGGTAGTGGCTATGCAGATATTACCTGGCACGGCACTCAGGCATGGAATGCCGACTGGTCCGACTCCAGTCGCACCCTGGCTTTTATGCTTTGCGGTAAACATGCAAAGTCAGGGACGGTTGTAGACAACTACATTTACGTAGCCATGAATATGTACTGGGATGCTCACTGGTTTGAAATCCCAGGATTACCACCAGGAATGCAGTGGCACGTCTTTGCCAATACAGGTGCTACACCTGCAGACATCTGGGCATCGGGTACAGAACCGCAGTTGGAAAACCAGTCCGGATTGCTCGTGGGAGACCGCTCGGTAGTTATTCTCGTAGGCAAGTAATTTTAGATTAAAGAGGCAAAAGATTATGGCTTTTAACGCCACACTGGAAACAACCAAGGATACTGCTAAAATCACTTTGTCGGGAGAATTGGATGCAAGTTCTGCACCAATTTTCAAGACGGAGGTAGAGAAAGCGGCAGCCAACCATCCAAAACATCTCGTTCTGATGATGCAGGACTTGGAATATATGGCTAGCGCCGGTCTGCGGGTACTTATCTTCGCTAAGCAAAAGATGGGTGCTGATGTTGATATCTATGTGGTTGGTGCTCAGGAAATGGTGCTGGACACTCTCCATAAGACCGGATACGCCCAAGGTGTCATTGTGGTGGATAAGTATGACGAAGCCCAGCTAGAAAAGGTATAGGAAAAGAAATCCAATTTCTGCGTGAGAATAGCGCTTTACCTAAGCATGAAATACATATCTTGTGGGGTGGGCATGCCCACCCCACAAGAAAAGCATTGTTTTTACTAGCTATGCAACCTTTCACTGTACCTGGAACCCTAGACTCATTGAGCGCGATCGCTAGCTACGTAAAGGAAGTTGCTGCTGCTGCTGGCTTGGATAAAAAAGCCGCCTATAACCTCCGGCTAGCAGTAGACGAAATCGCCACCAACATTATTCTTCACGGCTATGAAGAAGCAGGACAGCAAGGCTTAATAAAGTTGCAAGCCGATATCAACGAGCAAGCTTTAACCTTTTACATCGAGGATAGTGGTGCAGCTTTCAACCCCATGCAGAAATTGAACGTGGAGGAGGAGCTAATAAAGCTGCCAATCGAACAGCGACCTATTGGTAAACTGGGAGTCTATCTAGCAATTGAGGGCGTCGATAAGTTCTTCTATGAGCGAGTTGAAGACCGGAATCGAAACATCTTCGTTGTAAATCGATGATTTTTTGCTCATGGCTGATAGCTAAAAGTTGTTTTATAAAGTGAATCTTAAATGCTTAGGGTGCCTTAACTCCCAAATGGTGCATTAAAAAAGGTAAGTAGTT
>CAZZYE010000595.1:0-5344 GCA_964658145.1 uncultured Stigonema sp. | reverse complement strand
ATTGCTAATAGCTAATGGCTAATTGCTCGTGAGCGCGTGCGCCTATGAGGGTTTCCGGAGCTACGGGCGACTGCACCAAGCCGAAGGGTCAATTGTTAAAATTAGCCATTAGCCATTAGCTATTACCCATCATATAAAAAACTGGAAGCTATTCAAGATTTTTAGCTTCCAGTAGTTGTTGTATGAATCGCTAGTTTACAAAGCAGTTATAATCCTAATTGGGAGGACTAGGATTAGGATAACCAAGCATATAGGAATCCTATTTGATTTATGAACAAGGGGCGGGGACAAGGGGCGCTGGCTCCCCTTGAGCCCGCCCCTTGGGCGAAGACTCGAAGATCGCGCTCGGTCGGTGTACCAGAAGATCGCAACGCTTACGCTATCGCCAGTCGCCTGGGCGCGGGAAACACTCGTGTCGGCGCTTACGCTCACCGTGCGGGGGTGGGTCCCCCTTGTTCGGATCTTAAATAGGATTGCTATAGGCCCCGCAAGCGGGGGAGGGAAACTCACTTTGTATCTTCACAAAAAAACAGTATTAAATGAACGATATTGGATTTGAATTCAGACTTTATTGATTAATATTCCTGAATTTGCATCGCTAACCACTGCTCCAAACTGCCTCCACGAACTTCGTTTTTTTGCTTGCCAACTACTTCAAGATAAGCTAGGTCTTTAATCTTGCTTAAGCAGCTTTGCGAAACGTTACTATCAGACCTTTTATCAGATGAGATATTGCCAACTTTTATATTTTCGCTTTGTTGTTGGTTGGCTCTGGTAACTTGGGAGTTTTCTTTGAGCAATCGATTGTAGGTGCGGTAAGGAATGTAATGTAGAGGATTGTGGCCAGCGAAACGCAGCAGCAAAACACAAGCCCAGGAGTACTTGCCTGCAAGAATTGCCTCAACTACTTGGTCAAATTGTTCAGGATTAATTTTTTTATCTACGACGTTGCTACTATTCCGAGAGATGTCAATATTCATGATGTTCATTGTTTTAGCTCAAGTTAACTAGATTATTTGTGGATCAATGGAGGTTTATAAATTGCTCTGACAAGGGCAGTCGCTGACGCTGCCTTCTGTGTTGCAACTGCTTGATTGGTTCAAGGAATATATCTGCAATACGGCGGAGGTGGATTATTTTTGCAGTGGCTGTCTGACCCACTTTAAATTTGATAATTTGTTTGTTTTCAGTGGCATAATTGTCATCCAAAGCTACTTCAACTCGATAAATAACACCCAATTTTTCATGGACGCTAGCATCTGGAAAAATAGATATAACTCTCCCGGAGATGATGCCTTTATCTGGCTGTATGTCATCATCCAATTTGATTTGTACTTTGTCTTCTTTATTGACAAAACCTACTTCTTCATAAGACAGATTAGCTACTAAAACTAGAGGTGCATTCTGACCAGCTATTTCAGTAATCGTTTGTCCTTTTTTAACGACTTTAAAAGCGCGATGGATGTTAAATCCGTAGATAACGCCTAAATTCTGCGCTTGCTGTTTATGAAGCTCTTCTATTGGTACGAATTTTCCTTGGAGGAAACTGACTTCCTCAATCTTTTCTGCCCATGCCCAAACGACAACAGTCGCAAAAAAAGCTACGCTGCTTAACAGGACAATATAGGGAAGGATTGAGGGCGGCTGCTGCTGCAAAGTCTGCAAGGATCTAGACCAATTACCTGTATTTTTAATTGCTGTTTTGGGTGTTATGAGTGTGGCACTCTGAGTTTTGGTGGGTGGTTCTGGTAAAGCTTCTGTTGCTGCGACACTACCCCCGTAAATTAATGCCATCTCAGGCGTTAGATGAATGTTAATTCCTGAACTGCTTGATTGGTTTAAGGTTTCGACTGCATTTGACCTGATGATTTTGTCCATGATCTGACCTGTGATCGGAACCCTGACTTTTTATTCAAGTCTTTTTGCTGCTAAGCCGGAATTCTCTTGATTCACTTTGAAGTTCAGCAGCCTGCTTCTAAAGAGCAACGACTAATAGTTCACATCGGCAACGCCGAAGAAAGTTGACTACCTCGTTTATGGATGGATACGGTGCGTGAGCGCCACTTCGATAGCTTTGATACATTCTGTGTTCTAGGCAAAAATTTACCTTTTGTCATGTCATATAGTCTCCGCGTGGCTCTTGGTAGATGTAGTTTTGTCCTCTCCAATTTTCCCGCGTCTCCTAATTCAATGACTTTCTTCTGGTAAATTTATATATTGATTTTATACCAAAATATTAGGAGATTGCAAGTAAGAATGCATACTTTTTCGGATTTTTAAGAAAAAGTATTTATCCTTGAACGTTAAGAGTCATATTTTTATTTATACTATTTTTTTTACTAAATGTCATCTGTTATTTTTTTGATTTTATTAATTAATTTTTCTGATTTTTTCTACATTCATTTAAGTATTATCCGGATAACTTTTTTGTACTCTATTTGTTAAATATTAGGGGGTAATACCCCTCAAATATCGTTGGAATGAGACTTTTTTATCCTAAACTTTATCGAATGTTTGACTATTAACTATATTTCTAAATCCTCTAAATATATAGTAGCATGAGTAGCATTTAGATAATATTTATTAACTAAAGACTTCGGTCACGTGTTGACAACATAAAAAAATATATCACTACAGTTATTTAAGATTTATTCTTGTAAGATAAGGCTTGCAGACTCTAAAAAGATTACATTTAGGTAAAAAGCTAGTCATATTTATTGCATAATGATTAGTCACTAAGTATAGAAAATAAGTGATTAATTTTACTATTTTCTTGTATAGGTTATTAACATATACAGTTTAGATAAGCATCAACCCAGAAACCCAGTTTCTCCGCCTCACCCTATCCTTAACTAAACAATATTGAGTTATTGACTTCTGAAAGTAGCGTATGACCGAGATCGCAAAACACATAATATTAGTGTTTTAATACAATAAACGTAGTCATTTATGCCCGTACATAGCTAAAATGCAAAGGATATCTCTGAAGTTATCCGGAAATCTAACAGACTTATGCAGGGGAGTTTACGGATGCAATTGCTGTTGAGCTAAGTGGTAATAAAGACCTTTAATTGTCATTAATTCTTGATGGTTACCTTGCTCAACAAGAACACCTCGGTCGAGGACGAGGATACAGTCAGCATGGTACACAGTGGAGAGACGATGAGCAATGATAAAAATTGTGGTGCAAGCCTCATTAGGAGTAGCAACGTTCGGACTCAATCGCACTAAGTTTTGTTGAAATCGGCTTTCAGACTCAGCATCTAGGGAACTAGTGGCTTCATCTAAAATCAAAATTCGTGGTTTCCTAATAAGTGCACGAGCGATCGCAATTCTTTGTCGCTGTCCACCCGAAAGCATCATTCCCCGTTCTCCCACCTGGGTGTTGTACCCTAAAGGCAGCGTCTTGATAAAAGTATGTGCCTCTGCAACAGAGGCAGCTGCGATTACTTGCTCTTGGGTATACTCTGAGTTGTACAGTGTAATGTTTTCAAAAATAGTTGCGGAAAACAGAAAACATTCTTGAGGCACTACGCTCAACTGACTGCGCAACGACTGGAGAGAAACTTGAGTAGTATCATATCCATCAATTAAAATGCGTCCAGTGTTGGGATGGTATAAAGCAGCAAGCAAATTAATTAAAGTGCTTTTACCTGAGCCACTAGAACCGACAATACCAATAGTTTGCCCAGCTTTCACCTTAAAAGAAATATTTTGCAGAGTGTTGCGCTCTTGATCTTGATGATAACGAAAAGAGACATTCTCAAAATGCACGTCACCCTGAATCGGGGGTAAAACCATTAGCGGTTGTTGAGAATTTTCTTCTGGTTCGGCGGCTAAGACATCGTTAAGCCGTTCCACAGAAATTAGTACCTCTTGAAACTCATCCCACAGCCCTACCAATGACAGAACAGGATTAATTGCATTGCCAATGAGTAGATTAAAAGCCACAAACTGACCTATTGACATTTCCCCACGAATAACCAGAGTCGCTCCAAACCACAACACAGCCGTGCTACAGAGGTGATGCATTAAACTACTGGCTATGTGCAAATTATTAGCCAGCTTCTGACCCCGAATCCGCGCTTTCACCATCTTCGCCAAGCGCTCTTCCCAACGCCAACGCACCGGACGTTCAACCGCAGCGGTTTTTACTGTGGCAACACCAGTCATCATTTCTACCATTGAAGAGTTTTGCGCTGCCGATTCTTTAAAGATTTCTCGCGACACTCTTTTGAGGAATGGACTTGCTCCAAGAGTCAAAATCACTATAGGTAGAATTAAAACCAGCATCAGGAAAGTAAGTTGTAAGTTGTAATAAGCCATCAGTTCCAGATAGACAACTGCCATCAGAGCGTCTAAAGTGGCACTTACAGCTTTACGAGTAAGAAACTGTTGGATTTTGCGGTTTTCCTGAACACGGGTGATAATATCCCCCACTTGACGCGATGCAAAAAACTGTAACGGTAACTGCAGCGTGTGGCGCATAAAACCGCCAATCAAGGTAAGGTCCATGCGGTTGGAAAAATAGTCTAGTAGGTATTGCCGCGCAGCTGTTAAGGCAACGCGCCACAGACCGAAGATCAGGAAGCCAATAGCGAAAAGATTCAGAGTGGCAAAGCTTTTGTGTGGCATCACTCGGTCAAGAACAACCTGGGCAAATAAGGGAGTTGCCAGCCCAAAAACTTGCAGCAGCACTGAGGCGACAATGATTTGCCCTAGTGGATTACGGTGATGCCAAAAAGCTTGCCAAAGTTTACCTAGGGAAATTTGTTCGCTTTTGATCGTGTTTAGGCGAACGGTTGGAGATAAAAGCAAGGCATATCCAGTCCAGCTAGCTTCAAACTCTTGGCGAGGTAGCGATCGCTTGCCGATAGCTGGATCGCAAATCAACACCCGATCGCCTTTAACTTTCCAGACGACCACATAGTGAATTCCTTGCCAGTGAGCAATCCAAGGGTTAATTTTTGGCTCCATCTTACTTAAAGAAGCCCGCACAGGTAGGGCATGATATCCTAGGCTTTGGGCTGCATCTGCTAAAGCATGAAGCGACGCACCCGTGCGGTCTGTACGCGCCAAGTTACGCAGAGTGCTCAGATCCGAACGTCTGCCCCACCAGTACAGGCTAATCATCGCCAAACACGCTGCACCACAATCGGAAGAACTTTGTTGTTGAACAAAGGGATAGCGCCCTCGTAATAAACCTGTTGACCAACGTCGGCGAGTCTGTTGGGGTTCGTCAGCGACCGAACCAACGAACTGCGTCATTTCCAGATCGGAGTTCTCTGTTGTTTCAACCGTTGTGGGAATGGGGGGATGACGGGGATGAGGGGGACAAGGAGGA
>CAZZYE010000594.1:0-5345 GCA_964658145.1 uncultured Stigonema sp. | reverse complement strand
AATGGGGAATGGGGAATGAGATTTTTTTAATTCCTTACTCCCTACTCCCGTACAGACGTTCCGCCGGAACGTCTCTTCCCTACTCCCCACTCCCTTTTTCACTAAGGTAAAAATCCCTCTTGACAAAAGTTACTTTAAACTGTTTAGTTTATCTGACACACTACTATTTACAGTAGGAAGTAAAGCGCCGATCAATTTAACGACAAGTGGCTTGATCGTCAAGGGAACAGAGGCTAGAGACTAATGGGGCGATTAGAGCAGCGACCAGAAAACCCGCACCAAGACGATCCATGTGGGGCAGCAGAAACTGCCCTACGGGCTGTAACTGAGGAATTGCAAATTATCCAGCGTAATTTCCTCAAGTCGTGGCAGGAAGATGTCAAGCGGCTGCAGATGGAAAAAAACCGCTTAGCCGATGATATTAAACTACTGCAAGAGGAAAAAGAACAGTTACAGCAGGGGCGGCATCTTAGTGAGCAGCAAGCATTGGTGCGTCAGTTAGCGCAAGTTTTAGCTAATCATATATCTTCACAACTGCAATCCTCTCTAGAGGAATTAGCAACCCAAGCAATGCAGCAGGGTGTTTCTGTAGTCAGCGTAACCGATAGTTCAGCCAAGATTCAAGATCGCTCCTCTGCCAATGGAAATGGGAGCGCTGAACAACTTCTTGGCGGACTAGATGACACCCTCACCATTACTTTTAACACACTGCAACAGGAGTTAAAAAACTATCAAAGTAGTTTTTCCCAACAGTTGTCACGGATGCAAAACCAACAGCAGCAGGGGGAAGCTATTTTAGTAGAGTTAGTTAATAGCCTCCGTAGGCAACTGGAAACAACACCAGAAACTCCCCCAACTACAATCAAACAAGCGCCACCTCCTCAGTTTGAACCTGCAAGGCAAAAGCAGAACACGTACTTTGAGGCGGCAACAAAGTTTCCAGTAGACAGTAGTCTAGGACAAACTGCGCCGCTTAGTAGCCCAATCAAAGAAGCTACCCCTGTGAGTTCTCTTCCCCCAAAGAAATCGCAAAATGAAACTATTCCGCCTACTGCTACCCCAGCGCCAGAGCAAAAGGCATCACCACCACCACCATTAAGGCAGATGGAACCCTTGTCCTTAGGATCAATGGGTTTATGGCTGATAGTGTTGTCAACGACAGCGTCTTCCCTTTACAACGTAGCCATCAAGGTGATTTTCCACCCAGGGTTCCACATTTTTGGGGTGTTTGAGGTGGAACGCTTGATCTCGCCAACTTTGGGCAATACCCTATTAATTTTAATGCTACGGATGCTGGTGGTTGTACCACTGATGTTACTCTTGGCTCCTATACTCCATGTACGAGTGTGGCAAGATTTACAAAACCTGATCGACTCAGTACGAAGTCATCACACTAATGCCAATGCCGTCACTAAGCAGGTGTTGGTGTTGTCGATTTTGAGCGGGTGCTTTTTGTTTTCGTCTCAAGTGCTGATCTACCTCGCCATCGGTCAAGTCGCAACTGGAATGGCAGTCGCACTTTTCTTTGTCTATCCAATTATTAGTGCACTACTGTCGTGGTTTTTGTTCCGCGATCGCCCAACTTTATATACCTCTGGTGCGATCGCTGCTATTGGCTTGGGTGAGTTACTAGTTTTATTCAATTCTACAACCATTGGCATGGGTAATATGTCTTTAGGGAGTACCGCAGCAATTGTTTCGGGAATAGCGTTTGCTTTCTACGTCGTAGTAGCGCGGATATGTGCTGCAAAATTGCATCCAGTCACATTCACCTTAATTAACTTCGCCACCATGCTGGTGTTGTCCTTACTCAGTTTGATGCTGCCTTTACCAAAGGGCTTGAGTCTCCAAGTTAACCCCACTAACTTGCTAGAACTGATTTTAAGTGCTTTTATCTTAGGTGTACTAACACTCTGCGGTTATTTGTTTAATAATTTTGGTATTCGCAAAATTGGTGCAAGCAAAGCAGCAATTTTCGGTGCAATTGTCCCAGCTTTAACCGTAATTTTTGCCGGGTTAATTATTCAGGAAACCTTGGATATTGAGCAGGTTTTGGGAGTTTTGCTAGTTACTTTAGGGGCTAGTGCTTTTAGCTTGGAAAAAATCCGCAATCGGGTCAAACCTTCCAGAAATATAAGTTAATCAAAAAAATACAGCATTGAATTTATAAATCAACTTTGAAATGAAATTATAATCAATTCATAAAAATCCCCGTAGGGGCGGGGGAACCCCGCCCTTACAATGTGGCGCAGGTTCAATTGAAACCTGCTCTGGTGGTTACAGAGTAGTGCTTTTGATTTCTACCAATTCTCTATGAAGTTGCGCACTTATTTTACTCCCTTCTAGTCCGAACGATCGCATTCGGACTACAGGCGGGTCAAAGGAGCGATCGCATCTTCATCGAGAAACGGTATTATTTAAACAGTATTGATTGATAAATAACCGGGCATAAATCAGCATAAATGCTGATATAATATACTTTTAAAATCTTTTATATACCTTAATTAAACTGTCAACATAAATTCTTTATAAATTATTTGATAAATAAATATAAACCGTTAATATAAATTACTTTGTGAACAAACATAATAATTGAATTTTGTAGCGTTTTTAACATAAGTTCTTGAGACAACTTGGTATTATCGGCAAGAATATTGTCCAAAATAAGAGGTTTTCTCAACTTTGAATAATCTCCTCTATTTGAGGTATGTCAAACCCCGCTCTAAACAAACGAGGCATGATGTCCCCCAACTAAGCTGCCAATGTTACTACGGAGGCAAGTGACTGACTTCTAAGAACGAACAAATGCAAGAACTCAAAGAGTGCGGCTATTGGATTATATTTTTGCCGCAACACCTAAAGAGTGCGTAGACACCCGATTACTGCGGTACACCAGTTATGGTAGAAACTTTGAACCCTGGCTTAAAGGCAATCTTCTCATCGGTATGGGAATCAGCATTACCCAAATTCTCTTAGCTTGATAAAAATCATCTTTTTCTAATAGTTTCTGAAGTACTCTATACTGGATGATACCCACCCGATAATAGAAGTTCTGTAGCGCGAGGCTGGAAGGTTCAAGAGTGGCAATCTTGGACGCTTGCTTGTGGGTTTATTCTCAATTCCCACCATGTTGGTTCAAGCCTCGTACTGAAAAGCTGCAAGAAAAGAAGTGCCGATAGTTGCTTATATCTAAGAGCCACTTAAACGCTCGCTCGCTGCCGTGAGAGTAGCTGAGATCGGTTCTGGTTCCGCAACTTCAGTCTTCTGCAATGGTTCTGGATATATGCCAGAAAATACGGGGAAGTTCTTAATTATGACTACCAACAGGACTCATAATTAACCCATAATTGGTGAACTTAAGTGCAGACATCTTCTTTAGTCGGGTGTATACTACTTATTCGGCTTTGACTGAAAAATTGTGTAAACCTTCTATTCATTTGACTGTAATATGAGTAACGATGTAGATCTGATCAAACGTCTTGGCCCCAGTGCTATGGATCAGATCATGCTTTATCTAGCTTTTAGTGCCATGCGCACAAGTGGGCACAGGCATGGGGCATTTTTAGACGCAGCGGCGACGGCAGCAAAGTGTGCGATCTACATGACTTATCTCGAGCAGGGACAAAACCTGCGGATGACAGGGCATTTGCATCACTTAGAGCCGAAGCGGGTAAAAATTATTGTCGAAGAAGTAAGACTGGCGGTGACTGAGGGGAAACTGCTGAAGATGCTCGGTTCTCAGGAACCGCGCTATCTGATTCAATTCCCTTATGTCTGGATGGAGAGATTTCCGTGGCAACCAGGGCGATCGCGTGTTCCGGGTACAAGCCTGACATCTGAGGAAAAAAAGCAAATTGAGCAGAAACTCCCAGCAAATCTGCCCGATGCCCAGATCATCACCTCCTTTGAGTTTCTGGAGTTGATTGAATTTCTACACAAGCGATCGCAGGAGGACATGCCACCCCATCACCAGATGCCTTTAAGTGAAGCCTTGGCGGAACACATTAAGCGCCGTCTGCTTTACTCAGGCACTGTGACACGCATTGATTCTCCTTGGGGAATGCCTTTCTACGCACTCACCCGTCCTTTTTATGCCCCTGCAGACGAGCAGGAGCGTACTTACATCATGGTGGAAGATACCGCTCGGTATTTCCGGATGATGAAAGACTGGGCAGAACGGCAACACGGTGCAATGCGAGTCTTAGAAGAATTAGATATTCCACCAGAAAAAATGGAGCAGGCGATGGAAGAACTGGATGAAGTGATTCGCTCTTGGGCAGATAGATATCACCAAGACGGTGGAGTTCACATGATTTTACAAATGGTGTTTGGGAAAAAAGAAGACTAAATCGGAAAATTTTTGCATAGCGAATATCCCAACGTTAATACCCTTAACGGTGGATTTAGCATTGACGATGGGCAGTTTCCTGTAGCGCACTTGAATAATGGCTGTAGGGCTTCCGAAGTCCTAAACTTCGGAATACCTAACTGTTGTGTGTTTTTATCTCCTACCTGGAATTACTGGAGTTAGGCTGCCTGGGTTGGCTGGAGTTGCGCCGCCTGGATTGTGTGGAGTTGCGACTCCAGATGGATTGGCAGGAGTTGAGGGATTGACTGTATTTGGGAGATTTACTGGTGCTGGTGGATTTGTTGGAGTTTGGGTAGCTGGGATAAAATTCGGCAAAAAGCCGCTGACCTGATCGCTGGCATCGATACAAGTATCCATCGCTCTTGTCGAGGCAACGTCGATTTCAGCACGCAAACCCACCACACACTGAGCAAAGCGCATCGGCAATAAACTACGATTACAGTAATTTAAAACTAGTGGGTTAACTGCCTCCTTAGAATACTGGCTAATACCCACTGCACAACTAGCTAAATCTCTAGGCAGCCGGGAGCGCCTACAGGATGAAAGCGCATCTGTAGCTGGGATTTGTGTTCGCCGCTGAATTTTCACTACGCACTCAGACACATCCCTTGGACGCAGTGCTGATGCACAAGCTTCTGATGCTGCTTGCGATGCAACGCTTACACTTAAAAGTCGAGCAGCACAGACACGGTATTCATTGTAGTAGGAGGCGTTGACATCCGTATTGTAGGAAGTGGCGGTAACAGCCGTACTAGGTAACGACATTGCCACCCATCCACCCATTGCCAACACGGGTGCAAGTAACCCAATTGCTTTAGAACTTAACTTTATGTGGGCGCTCCCTCCCTGTTTTTGAAAGGCAGGTACTCCAACTTTCAGGCTGTACATATATTTGCTCTCTCTGTTTCCTAAAATTTCCGTTCTGAGCCAAACACCCAAGGCTATGCTACCTCATCTTTAAAGAGTTGATAGTAGT